>PUMG01000020.1 GCA_003551265.1 Halovenus sp. | reverse complement strand
GGTCGAGAACGGCTTTCGCCTGCCGACCGCGTTCGACAACCGCCCGCTCACGTTCGAGGAGTTCGAAGAGAAGACCGACCAGACGCTGTACGTCTCGGCGACGCCCGCCGAATACGAGCGCGAACACTCTGAACAGATTGTCGAGCAGATCGTCCGACCGACGTACCTCGTCGACCCCGAAATAGAGATCGCCGACGTCGAGGGCCAGGTGAGCAACCTCATCGACCGGTTACAGGCGCTTCCCGACGACGAGCGCGCACTCGTGACGACACTCACCAAACGAATGGCCGAGGACCTCACCGAGTACCTCGAAGAGGCGGGAATGGACGTCGCGTACATGCACGACGAAACCGATACCCTGGAGCGACACGAACTCATCAGGAGTCTGCGCCTCGGCGACATCGATACGCTCGTCGGTATCAACCTGTTGCGTGAGGGCCTGGACATCCCGGAAGTGTCGCTGGTGGCGATACTGGATGCAGACCAGGAAGGGTTCTTGCGGTCTGAGACGATGCTCGTGCAGACGATGGGGCGAGCCGCACGGAACGTCAACGGGACGGTCGTGCTCTATGCGGACGAACCGAGTGGAGCGATGGAGTCGGCGATTGCCGAGACACAGCGACGCCGACGCATCCAGCAGGAGTTCAACGAGGAACACGGCCACGAACCCCGAACCATCGAGAAGGCCATCGGCGAATCGAATCTCCCCGGGAGTAAAACCAAGACGGGAGAAGCAGCGACCCTCGACCCCGAAGACGAAGACGACGCAGCACGCACAGTCGAGGCGCTCGAACAGCGGATGCAGGAGGCAGCCGACAATCTGGAGTTCGAACTCGCCGCCGACATCCGTGACCGGATTCGAGAGTTGCGACGGGAGTTCGACCTGAGCGGTGTGGATGAAGACGACGGAGTGCCAGTCCCTGAGTCAGACTGGTAAGTCAAATCAGAGAGGTGTCTAACGGTATTTTGTACAACTATCAGTATTATATAGAAATAGATTACTTGCTTGCTACGCACAACGGTACATGTTAGTAGCGTGTATTCAGCGTCTGTGTCAGGTCAGGCTATACGAGATGTTCGTCGGTGTGCACTTCGGTTCTGGAGCAGCAAACGCCGTGAGAGCAACCAATGCGTAAAGAGACATCAGCGTTACTCTCAGCGGAATTGCGCGAGGGCGGTGGAGGGAGACAGACAGTCATCGTCAGACTCCCTCCTGCACGAGTGACCAGGAGTTCGCCTGACAGCCGAGCGCAGGTCCCGATGAGGTCACAGACACGCCAGAGACAGAGACGAAAGCTCAAGAAGGTAGCAGAACAGGCGCAGCGGCCAGTCGAATCGTTCGTAAACAGACGAGACGGTGTCGAGATAACGAATCAACTCTGGCTGGCGAACGCAGTCGTATTACGGGTCGATACCGACCGCGTACCGCTCGATTCGGTCGCCCAGATACAGGGAGTGAGACAGATACACGAGAACATCGAGGTGAAAATCGCGGGTAGAACTCGTGATGAAGAAACGAGAGCGACGGAAGATACCTCACCGACAGACCACGGCAAGCACACGTACGGCCTCGAGCAGATACACGTGCCCGACGTGTGGGACGAACACGAAACAAAGGGAGAAGGGACCCGCATTGCGGTGCTGGACACCGGTATCGATAACGACCACCAGGACCTCGAACTCTACACGAACGACGAGAGTGACCCAACCTATCCCGGCGGATGGGCTGAAATCGACAGCAACGGAAACGTCGTGGGAGGCTCCGAACCCCACGATACGGGAGAACACGGAACACACGTGAGTGGGACGGTCGCAGGTGGGGACGAAGGAGGAGAGCACATCGGTGTTTCGCCCGAGACGGAGTTGATGCACGGACTGGTGTTGCCGGGTGGGTCGGGAAGCTTCGCCCAGATTATCGGCGGTATGGAGTGGGCCGTAGCGGAAGATGCCGACGTCATCAACATGAGTCTCGCAGTCATCGGCTACGCGAGTTCGTTCGTCGAGCCGATACGAAACGCGCTGAGTGCTGGCACGCTTCCGGTGTCGGCCATCGCAAACGACGGCGAGGGCACGAGCGGTTCGCCGGGCAACCTCTACGATGGACTGGCGGTCGGGGCGTCGAACGAGAGCGAAGATATCTGGAATGGTTCCAGTGGCGAACTGATTGACACCGACACAGACTGGGGGCACAACGCGCCCGCAGACTGGCCCGACGAGTACATCGTCCCCGACGTCGCTGCTCCCGGACAGATCGTGCTGAGTTCGATCCCCGGCGACGGCTATCAGTACTACACCGGGACAAGCATGGCAGCGCCACACGTTGCGGGAGTTGTCGGATTGCTGCTGGCCGCCGCCGATGAGCCGACACCCCAGCAGCTCGTCAACGCGCTCGAAGACACCGCCTGGAAACCTGACTGGTGGGACGAAGACGAGGCCGAGTGGGCGAGAGACGGGAAAGACAGCCGCTACGGCACAGGCATCGTCGACGCGAAGGCAGCAGCCGACCAGGTGACAGAACCGGTGTCGAACGAACTCACGTTCGACGCACAGGAACCCGACGAAGGCATCGTGATAGCGACTGACATGACGACCGCACAGGAATCGACAGTGGTCCTGACGTACGCCGACGACGGGAGTGAGTACGTTTCTGGCTACAATCCGGATGCCGACAACCTCGAGACGGAGAGTGTCGAGGTCGAACTCGAAGACGCCACTGACTTTCCGGGCGAGCACACGGCGTGGCTGTTCGACGACGACGACCTGCCGGATGACCTCGACATCGGGGACGACCTGAGCGATTACGCTGACGACGCACTCGACTCAGAGACGTCCGACGTGACTGCGGGTGACACCGCTGTCGATGTGTCGGTCGATTCGATGGCAGTCGGTGAGGAAGCAGAGATTACGATTACCGCCGAGAACGTCGACCAGGTTATCGTCCGGAAGCTCTGGACCGACTGGGACGTTTCTGATGTCGATGAGGACGGCGCGAGCACAGACCCACGCGTGGGAGACGACGGGAAGTACGAGTTCGAGTGGGATTCCAAGCAGGCGCTCGTCACACCGACACTGACGGTCGAACCACCAGAAGGCATCTACAAAAGCGGAGAGTACGAGCTGCGGGTGACTGGGGTTTCCCCGGCTGACGACGATGAAACCGTAACGGTTCTCGAAATCACAGAGTGACAGCTCGAATCTTGGGGTACGCTCACCGATGGCTCAAGTGCTCGTTGTACTCTGCACAAAACAGTTATGCGGCCCGGTCGTCGTTACAGACGAAAATGTCCACGTTCACCCGACGGCGTATCCTTCAGACAGGCGGTGTTGTCCTGCTTGGGATGTTGGCAGGATGTGTCGGTGACGACTCCACCGACGATGGAGATGACGATGTCGGCGACGGAGAAGACGCCGACGACAGAGACGACGACACCACTGACGACGGAGGGGATACTACCGACGAACCGACCGTCATCGAGACAGAGCACCTTCCGCTCGGCGCCCAGGGTTCCCGGCCATGGTGGCACGAGTACGACGAAGACGCACCCGGCGGGGTGTATCTACACGAGAGCGAAGAGTCACTCCGAGACGCTCCGATAGCGAATCTCAGTGACGAACAACAGGAAGAGCTCTCGGCGTTCGTCGACGAGACCGACTTCGAGACCTCGGTCCTGCTGCAGGTCGGCTCTGTCGGACCAAACACCTGTTACGACCACGTCGAGGTGTCCGATATCGCGCTCGAAGACGGAAGACTCGTCGGGAGTGCACGAGCGCAGGTCACAGACGAGGACGCAGAAGCGTGTGGCGACGCGATTACGTATGCGTGGACGCTCGTTCGGGTGGTCGTCGACGGTCCGAAGCCAGATTCAGCACGACTCTCGGTGACTGACGGCTGGGAGAATGAGCGTGAAGTCGAGGCACCGAAAGAACGACCTCTCGATTCTGACGAACTCGATGGCTACGTTCGCCCCGACGGTGACCCGCCCGCCACGCCACCCGAACTCGACTGTGAGGACGACGACTTCGAGCGCCACGGACAGTGGGCCGACGAGGACGACATCTCACTCGGTGACGCATACGAAGACGGTGACGCAGTGTTCGCGCTCCGGGTCGCCCAACAGCGCTACGAGCGTGGCGATACCGTCCAGATTACGCTGACGAACCTCACGGACAGGGAGCGGATGACCGGGAACGACTCGAAGTTCAACCTGCAGGTAGAAACCGAAGCAGGCTGGCAGGATGTCCGTGGGTTCGACGATGGCGAGCCGGTAGGATACACTGACGAGGGTGTTCTCCACCCGCCCGGCGACGGATTCGAGTGGGAGATCGAACTGACCGAAGACGGTGTCGCAAGCGAAGGGATGCAAGCGGACCGGTTGCGAGTATGTCCCGACCTCCCCGCCGGGCGATACCGGTTCCTGTTCTGGGAAGTCGACGTCGCCGTCGAGTTCGACGTCGAGTAATACCCTCTGAGGGCGATTCACACCCGACACCACTAACTACCGGTCACTCGTACGCGGGTGCATGACCGATTCCGAACAGGCAGCAGCAGGGACCGCAGAGGGCCAGGGTCCCGTCGAAATCGACGAGGAGATGGCTCGACACATCGAGAACAAACGCGACGAACTCCTCGAGAAGTTCGAGATACCGGACGAGTTTCCGCCGGAGGTGATGGCGGAAGCCGAAGAACGGTCACAGAATATCGACCAGCAGATCGAAGACGAGCTCGACGAGCGCGAGGACTTGCGAGAGCTGACGACGTGGACGACCGACCCAATCGACGCACAGGACTTCGACGACGCCATCTCGATAGAAGAGCGTGACGACGAGTACGTGCTGTGGGTCCACATCGCCGACGTGACACACTACGTGAACCCCGAGACGGCGATGTGGGAGAACGCGCTCACACGAGGAAACACGGTGTACCTGCCAGGGTACACCATCCACATGCTTCCACCGGTTCTCGCCGAGACGGTCTGTTCGCTCGTTCCCCACGAGGACCGTCTGGCCCACACTGTCGAGATGCACCTCAACAAGGAACATCTGAGTTACGAGACCATCGACATCTACAAATCAGTCATCCGTAGCGACGCCAGACTGACGTACTCCGACTGTGAGAATATCCTCGACGACCCGGACGCTGCCGGGGAGTTCCTCGAAGACCCGACAGTCGACCTCGCGGAGAAGAACAACCTTGTCTGGGAGGTCGCTGATCGGATGCACGAGCAGCGCAAAGAAGATGGGTCGCTCGTGTTGAATCCGCGACGTGACCGCGCACACACAATCATCGAGGAGTGCATGCTGAAAGCGAACAAAGCCGTCACCCACGAGTTGATGTGGGACCGTGGCGTCGAGGCGATGTACCGCGTCCATCCCCAGCCCACGCCCGACGAGTGGAGCGAGGCGCTTCGCGAGATTCAGGAACTCGAAGGCGTGTCGATTCCAGGCGACAAGTGGGACGAGCCACGCAAAGCCGTGAACGCGACACTCGAAGAAGCACCCCGGCGACAGCTCGACAAGATACAGTGGGCCGTCATGAAAGTGATGCCACGGGCCAAGTACATGAGCGACCCCTTCGGTGGACACCACGCGCTCAACTTCGAGATCTACGGCCACTTCACCTCGCCAATCCGTCGCCTCTCCGACCTCATCAACCACTGGATCGTCTACACGAACGAGATATTCGACGAGCTGCCGTCGATGTGTGACCACGCCTCCGACCGCCAGAAGGCCGCCGAAACCTGTGAACGCGAGTACCGCAAGTTCCTCGAAGAGGTGGGTCTCAGCCCTGATGCAGTCAACAACCGTGGCATCGAAGTTATCGAGGAGTGAATTCGTCATCACCCTTTTCTAGATTGGTGGAATACTGTGGTGCTGGCGTGCGGTCGAATCGTACGGGTTTTAAACGTCCGTGTCGAATTGGTCCCAAGGGTAGATATCTATGGAGATGCCACGACGGATGAACACGTACTGTCCGCACTGCAACGAACACCACGAACACGAGGTCGAGAAAGTCAGGTCCGGTCGTCCTTCGGGAATGACGAAGGTCAACGGCCGCCAGCGTGAACGCCAGTCCGGCATCGGGAACGACGGCAAGTTCTCGAAGGTGCCGGGTGGTGACAAGCCGACGAAAAAGACACAGCTCACCTACCGCTGTGGAGACTGTGGTCGTGCCCACCAGCGCAAGGGCTGGCGTGCCGGTCGGTTGACGTTCCAGGAGTGATTCTCATGGCTGGAAACTTTCACCTGCTTGGCTGTCCGGACTGTGGGAACGAACAGGTCGTCTTCGAGAAGGTCGCCATGCCGGTTGCCTGTGCGGTGTGTGGTCACACGCTTGCCACACCAACTGGCGGGAAGGCCACGCTCGAAGGCGAACTCATCGAGACGGTCGAAGCACGATGAAATACAGCGGCTGGCCGGACCGCGGGGAACTCGTCGTCGGGCGAGTCGACGACATCGAGAACTTCGGTGTGTTCATCGACCTGCTGGAGTACGAGGACAAGCGCGGTCTCTGTCACATCAGCGAGGTGGCGTCGGGCTGGATAAAGAACGTCCGCGACCACGTCAACGAGGACCAGCGTGTCGTCGCCAAGGTGCTCGACGTGGACGAAAACGCACACCAGATAGACCTCTCGCTGAAAGACGTCAACGACCACCAGCGCAAGGACAAGATACAGGAGTGGAAAAGCGAGCAGAAGGCCGACAACTGGATGGAACTCGCCTTCGGTGAGGATGTCGACGACGCGACGTACGCCGACATCGCCAACGAGCTACTCGCGGAGTTCGGCTCACTGTACGATGGCTTCGAGCAGGCCGCGATTCACGGCCCGGACGCGTTTTCCGAGAGCGCGCTCACTGACGAGGACGTACAGGCGCTCGTCGAGACCGCACGAGAGAACGTCTCCGTGCCGTACGTGACCGTCACTGGATACGTCGACCTCGAATGTCCGACACAGAACGGCGTCGACGTCATCCGAGAGGCGATGCAGGCTGCAGAAGGTAACGGCGACATTCCCGACGAGGTCGAACTCGAAGTCACCTACGTTGGCTCGCCCGAGTACCGCATCGAGGTGCAGGCTCCCGAGTACAAAACCGCCGAAGCGGAACTCGAAGCGAGCGCGAACCGTGCCGCTGCTGTCGTTCACGACCACAGTGGGACCGCACAGTTCCACCGCGAGCGACACGAAAAAGACGACTAGTTGATTTCGCTCGTGAAATCTACGATTCGTGTCTGCGTCGATTCTAACACTGCCCACGACCGGCCGGTGTACACGCTGTCTGAAACCTGTCCCGAGTGTGGTGCCGACGCGGTCAACAGCGCGCCAGCTCCGTTCTCACCCGCAGACCCGTATGGAAAGTATCGACGTGCTCTTAAGCGGCGCAAGCGCCAGTAGTGTGTATGGACGCGTTTGAAATCGAGCACGTTTCCGAAGTCGAAGTTGAGGACCCGGTGTTCATCGAGGGGTTGCCGGGCGTCGGCCACGTCGGAAAACTCGCGGCGGAGCATCTCGTCGAGGAACTCGACAGCGAACTCGTCCGCCGGGTGTACTCGACGCACTTCCCGCCACAGGTCACCGTCGAGAACGGTCTGACACAGCTTGCCAGCGCCGAAATCCACGCGGTCACCACCGACGATGCCGAGTTGCTGGTGCTGACCGGCGACCATCAGGCACAGGATACGGCCGGTCACTACGGGTTGACCGACACGCTGCTCGACATCATCGAGTCGTTCGATGCGACACCCGTCTACGCGCTGGGAGGTGTTCCGACTGGAGAGCTTATCGAGGAGTACGACGTTCTCGGTGCGGCGACGACCGACAGTCAGCGTGAGGAACTAGAGGCAATTGGCGTCGAGTTCCGGGGGAACGAACCAGCGGGTGGTATCGTCGGCATCAGCGGTCTGTTGCTCGGCCTGGGTAAACGTCGTGGCGTTCCGGCGGCGTGTCTGATGGGCGAGACCAGCGGATACCTCGTCGACCCGAAGAGTGCAAAAGCGGTGCTCGAAATACTCGAAGAGGCGGTCGGCTTCGAGGTCGACTTCGGCACGCTCGAAGAGCGCGCTGACGAGATGGAAGACGTCGTCAGGAAGATACAGGAGATGGAGCAGACGGCACCAGCCCCTCCCGACGAGGATCTTCGCTACATCGGCTAACCGCTACTACCGGAAAACACCCACCGATTTTTCCCCTGCCAGCACAAACTACATACCTCGGGCAAACGAGACAGTATCTATGCCACGGCAAGGGTACCAGGACGACCTGGAGCAGTTGCGGGAGGATGTCCTCTACATGGGTGAGATAGTCGTCGAACGCCTCCAGCTGGGGCTGGATGCACTGGAACAGAAAGACGAGGAGATAGCGAACGCTGTCATCGAGGGCGACCACGAGGTGAACCAGCTGTATCTCGACCTCGAACAGCAGTGCATCGACCTGATCGCACTCCAGCAACCGGTTGCCGGCGATTTACGGTTCATCGCTGCGTCGTTCAAAATCATCACCGACCTCGAACGCATCGCGGACCTGGCGACGAACCTCGGAAAGTACACCCTCGACGCCGAACGAAATCTGACACCCGACGTCGACATTCAGGGTATCGGTGCACTGACCGTCGAGATGGTCGAGACATCGATGGACGCCTACAGAGACGAAGATGTCGAGACCTGCTACTACCTCGATGAGAAAGATGACGAGGTGGACGAACGCTGCGAAGTGGCGTCTGAAACGATTGCACGCGACCTCATCGAGCGTCAACACCCCGTCGAGGAGAGCGAGTTAGAGCATCTGATGCACGAGGTCAACCGGCTGTTGTTGACGATTCGAGACCTCGAACGCGTCGGCGACCACGCCGTCAACATTGCAGCCCGGACGCTCTACATGGTCGAGTCCGACGACGCTTTACTGTACTGACGGTCGAACATCCTGGCGGGTGTTCTCTCGTCAGTCGGTTACACTATCTGTCCCAGAGGTGTACTACTCCTCCCAGTAGTACCGTGGCGCGAGAAACATATAGGCGAGTGCGGCAACCAGCAGGACACGCGGAAAGAGCCGTTCGAGTGCGGTCGGGGCGACAATCGCTCCCACCTGAACGGTTCCCATCACGAGCGCATCCCGGGCAGCGAGTTTCGGATACGGAACCGGTGCGACCATCGCCAGAGAGAGGACTGCTGTTGCGCCGAGTAACACCGGAACAGACGTGACGCCAGCGAGGTAGGCCGCAGCGAGAATCGACGCTGCGAGCGTGTTCTGGATACCGGGCCGGGTCTCTCCTTCCGCCACGTACACTGTGTAGAGTGCGGTTCTGATGAGCGAGAACACCACGAACACCGACGCACCAGCGACGGCGAGCGCCAGCAGTGCAGGCTCCTCACGGAGCGGTCCCCACTCGTCACGGACGACGGCGAAAATAAACAGGCCAGTCGCAGTTCCGAACGAGACGATATCGGCCATCGAGTCGAGATACGGACCGACCGGCGTGCCGCCGCGCCACCGGGCGATGATGCCGTCGAGTCCGTCGGCAACCGCCGCGAGCAAGAGCAGCTGTGCGACCAGCATCGGTTCGCCGAGGATGGCCGCGACCATCGCCACCACACCGAGAACAACGTTCAACAGCGTCATCACGTCTGCGAGACCAAGCCGTTCGCGTACCCGAAGCGACATATCCGACCAGTGGTGAACCGAGCACAAGTAGATGTGGATTCATACCGGTCGACGGAGTCTGCGATTTCTCTCTTCGCGGTCGAGAATACACACCGGAGAAAAAGACGACCCTCCAGGGAGAAGGCAGTTATTTATTAGTACAGTCCAACACTCAGAGAAGTTCAGATGAACGGACGGTCACTGTATTTCGTCGGACCAGGGGAGGTCGAGTGCATACCACGACCAGTTCCCCCACTGAGTCCGGATGCGGTTCGCGTCGAGACGCAGTACTCGGCGATCAGCGCTGGAACCGAAGGACTTCTCTACCGTGGCGAGGCACCAGCACGCCTCGAAACCGACGGTCCGGTCGAGACGCTGGTCGAGGACCTGTCGTATCCCGTTCGATACGGATACGCGGCCGTCGGAACAGTGGTCGAAACCGGTGAAGAAGTCAACGACAGGTGGCTCGACGAACAGGTCTTCGCGTACAATCCCCACGAGACGACGTTCGTCGCCGCCCCCGAGAGCCTGCTGGTGGTTCCAGCAGCGGTGTCCATCCGCCGAGCGCCATTGCTCGCGAACGCCGAAACAGCGGTGAACTTCCTGCTCGACGGTCAGCCAGCCCTCGGCGAGCGAGTCGCTGTGTTCGGACAGGGCGTAGTGGGGCTGTTGACCACGGGCTTGCTCGCCGAGCTCGCGCTCGAGTGTCTGGTCGTGGTCGACCCCATCGAACGACGGCGCGAACTCGCTCTGGAGTTCGGAGCAGACGTCGCAGTCGACCCGACTTCGGGTGACCTCACAGAGTTGTTCGAACAGCACACGCCCGGTCGTCCGGACCTGACGTACGAACTCTCGGGCAACCCTGCTGCGCTGGACGACGCCATGTCTATCACGGGATACGACGGCCGTCTCGTGGTCGGGTCGTGGTACGGACCCAAACCCGCAGAGCTGAGGTTCGGTGGACGCTTCCACCGACACAGACTCGACATCGAAAGTAGTCAGGTCAGTACCATCGCCCCTCGCCACGAAGGCCGCTGGTCTCGAGACCGGCGACACGAACAGGCCTGGAACTGGCTCGAAGCACTCCCTGTCGAGAGGCTAATAACCCACGAGATACCGTTCGAACACGCACCGGATGCCTACGCACTTCTCGAAGACGAACCAGCACAGGCGGTGCAGGTTTTGCTGACCTACGAAGACGATACCGGTCGGCGGAATCTGTGAGAGATTCTCAATCCGTCGTATCATGGCGGAAATGTTATCCGAAACACACTTATCTGGGTAGCGAGACAGTGACTAGCGCAATGACATCAGGTGACTTCGAAGGCTACGGTGGTCGGTACGTTCCAGAACTGCTCGAAGAGCCACTCGACCAGCTCGCTAATGCCTACGACGAGATTGCCCACTCCGAGGAGTTCCAGCAGACGTTCAGAGCACATCTCGCAGAGTACGCGGGTCGCCCAACGGGGCTGTACCATGCGAGGAACCTGAGTGAGCCGTACGACGCCGAGATATACCTGAAACGAGAGGACTTACTCCACGGCGGGGCACACAAAATCAACAACACGATTGGCCAGGGCTTGCTCGCGAAAGAGGCCGGAAAAGAGCGTCTGATTGCCGAGACTGGTGCGGGCCAGCACGGGACGGCAACCGCGATGGCAGGTGCGCTGTTTGGCCTGAAGACGGAGATATACATGGGGAAAAAAGACGTCGAGCGCCAGAAAATGAACGTCTTCAGGATGCGTCTGATGGGTGCGGAGGTGAACGAGGTGACCCGAGGGGGCCAGGGACTCGCGGATGCCGTCGACGCTGCGCTCGAAGATATGGCGGAGAACATCGACGATACGCACTATCTCGTCGGCAGCGTCGTCGGTCCAGACCCGTTCCCCCGGATGGTCAGAGACTTCCAGAGCGTCATCGGAGAGGAGGCGAGACAGCAGTTCATAGACCGTACCGGTGGACTTCCAGACGCTGCCGTTGCCTGTGTCGGCGGGGGGTCGAACGCCATGGGTCTGTTTCACGCCTTCCGCGACGACGATGTCGCCTTCTACGGCGCAGAGGGCGGCGGGAAAGGAGCCGATTCGACACGACACGCGGCCCCACTCGCCTCTGGAAAAGACGACGTCATCCACGGCATGAAAACCCGGGTCATCGACGACGAGGTCGAAGTCCACTCTGTCTCGGCCGGACTGGATTACCCCGGCGTCGGGCCAGAACACGCCATGTTCCGCGAAATCGGCCGCTGTGAGTACAGCGGCGTCTCGGACGACGAAGCCATCGCCGCGTTCCGATTGCTCAGCGAGACCGAAGGCATCATTCCAGCGCTCGAATCAAGTCACGGACTTGCGCTCGCGCTCGAACTCGCCGAAGAAGGCGAACACGACACCATCCTCGTGAACCTCTCGGGCCGGGGCGACAAAGATATGGAGACCGCCGCGGAGCTGTTCGAGTTCTAAACGAACAATACTGATGGGAGAGAACTCGTCAAGATGTACAACTATCAGGATATTTTGTGTTCGACGGTCTCTTCTTCGAGCCTGCCGAGAAACTCCGAATAATCAGTCCCACCGGTACCGGTCGTGTCACCGGTCTGGGACGCGATGTACTGCATGACCTGTCCGAAGTGGACGTTTCTGAAGCGTCGTAACTCGTCGAGACACCGGTTGAACGACGCTTCGAGCGTCTGATTCTCGGTTTCGAGAACGTACTCTCGGAGGTCGACATCGTCGGCGAACGCGTCGATAACTCTCCGGTGGCGTTCGGGCATGTACGTCCGCATGTCGAGGAGTTTCTCCAGCAGGGCTGTCGACGCGTGTTCGATTCCCAGCGCGCTGTCCAGCGATGGCAACACACAGCTCTGTGCGCCAGAGCCACCGCGTAGCGTCTGTGGCTCGCCGCCGAGTTCGTCGACGCCCTCGTAGACGACATCCTCGAATCCGCCGTAGTAGGGTCGGAACTCCGTGGCGAACACCGCAGGGTCATTACCCTCGGTCATCCGACTCATATAGGTGGTCTGAGCGTCGAGGGATTCCGCGACAGTGTCGAGATGTGCACGGACGCTGTCTGGGTCGTCCCGTCGTGCGGCCTGCTGTGCGTGTGCCATGGCCAGGAGACCGGGACCTGCGGCGGCTTCGATTGCGACGTGAACGACGACGAACCACCGTTCGTCCGGGTAGGTCGTGAACTGCTGGAGCGTGTCGAGGTTGTCGAGTGTCAGTCCGCTTTCGGGGTCTCGTCGCTGGAAGTTGTGCAGACAGAGCAGGTCGTACGAGAGCATCGGTTTTCGGCCGAGTCGCTTCGAGGTACGGTACAGGGGTATCGCCACTCCCTCGGGTAGCCGGTCGACGGGTTCGGAGTCGAACTGGTTGACGTAGCCGCTCGCAAAGAACCCCGAGAGAAGACAGAGCCTGAGGACCTCCCGGTCGTTCAGTTCGTCGAAGAGACCGTCTGGTGGGGCAGGCAACGCTTCTATCTGTAGTCTGGCTTCACAGCCCTCGAGGAGATCGGGAAGCTTCTTCCCCAGTTCGTCGAACGCCGCCAGATACGACCGGAGTTCTGGAGGGTGTGTGTCGAGTTCGAAGCGAACCAGTGGGTCCTCGCTCGGAAGGAAGCCCGTCTCCTCGGTGATGTCGAATGTTTCGGCGACTGCCAGACTCGTCTCGGCCATCGCAACCGTATTCATGCTGCTGGCTCTTGAATGTTGTCACAGTAAAAACACATCACTGTCTGTGGGTAGTCAGCGTCGTACAGGTGTGGAAGCAAGTGTGCAAAGACGGATATTCGAGTGGTCTTTCGCTGGTGAGCGGAACTTCGCCAGGCAGTCCGTCCGTCAGGGTTATCGGGTCGAGAGCGAAACAACAGGTATGTTCGAAACACGGCCGGACCGCGAGCACGAGGTGGTTCTGCTCGGTCGCTCCAACGTGGGGAAGTCGACGCTGATGCGCGAGCTGACGGGACACAGCTTCGACACCGGCCAGCGTCCGGGCGTCACGCGCAAGCCCAACCACTACGACTGGGCGAGCGAGGACTTCGTCATCACGGACCTCCCGGGGTTCGGGTTCATGAAGGGCGTACCCGAAGAGGTCCGTGAGCAGATAAAGACGGATATCGTCCAGTACATCGAGCGCTACGCTGAGCACATCCTCGTGGGAGTGCTGGTGCTGGACGGCAAAGCAGCAGTGGACATCATCGACCGTCACAGCGGGCCGGACTCGATTCCACACACCGTCGAACTGTATCACTTTCTGAACGAACTGGAGATTCAGACGGTCATCGCGGTCAACAAGATGGACAAGGTCGACGACCGCGACGAACGACTCGACGAGATTGCCGAGCGCTTCGGACTCCTCCCCCCCTGGAGACAGTGGCACGACACCATCGCACCCATCAGCGCAAAACGAGGCCACACCGACCCACTGCGTGAGGCTGTCCGGACGCACCTTCACGAGGCCGGACGGGACGACCTCTTCAAGTTCTTCTGAGAGAGACTGATCAAACGCGCTTCCGAGAAGACCCCTCAGTACACGGCGTCTTTGATATCCTCGCGGAGCGAATCGAACTGGTCGAGATACTGCCGACGTTCGGTACGCAACGCCTCGAGTTCTCGCTCGAACTCCTCGTAGTGCGCAGGTGGATAAAATCGCTCGACGTCGAGTTCAGGAATCTCACTCGGGAGTTCCAGCCCCATCGTCTCGTCGTATTCCCAGCGAATATCGCCCCGGGCGGCGTTGACGAGAATGTTCACGGACACACGGACGCCGATGTCTGCCTGTGCGGGACCGACGTGCCCGGTGTTGAGGACGAAACACTCGACGTCGTTGGTCTCGACGAGGTCGTGAAACCGGTTCCCTTCCTCACCTTCGGGACCGATGATGAACGGATTCGTTCCGACGACGCGAATCGACTCACCCGCGGCATCGGGGTCCCCTGCGCTCGTCTGAATCGACTCTCCGAGCATGAACGCCACGGCTGCCTGACGCTCGTCGAGTCGCACGACCGGTGGCATGACCGGATTCCGGGTGATGAAGAATATCTGGTCGACCCGTTCCAGGTCGATGTCGTCTGCGGCGGAGGCGACCTGGTCGCGCTGGACGACTGCGCGACCGTTCGACGTGAGGTCGATGTTCTCGAAGTCGACAGCACCGTCATCGTCGACCCAGACGTTCTCGAACACAGCGCTCTCGTGTGTTGCAGCGTCGTAAAGCGCTGGCTGCTCCTCGTGGTCGAGACTGTCCGTCTTGATGTACAGCCCCTTCCCCTCGCTTCCGGTGACCTGTCCATCAGTCAACAGCGCACAGACGTCGTCCTGGAGCATCTCGGCCCCTTCGGGGGCTTCCAGCCAGCACTGATGGCCCGTGAGCGTTGACTTGCCCGTCGCGCTCAGTCCGAGAAACGCCTGGCCGACCGTCTCTCTCTGCCCGTCGGATTCGACTGTCACACGCTTCGTTCCCGCGTGGAGTACGAGACCACCCTGCGCTTTGATTCGATGCATGAACAGACGCAGGAACGATTTCTTCGCCTCACCTGTGTAGTCACTCCCGAGGACGAACGTCAACCCTGTCTCCGGAAGGACACGAATTCGACGGTCGTCCCAGTCAGGAAGCTGTAACGTGATGAAGTCTGGCTCCCCCTGTCCGGGTTCGAGCAGCTTTGCCCACCCGAGCGCAATCTGGGCGTATGCGGCCGGAACGTACAGCCGGCACGTGAACGACGTCTCTGGGTGTCTGCCAACCTGTCTGTCGAGACAGACCAGTTCACGCTCATCTGCAGCCGCGAGTGCGTTCTCGACAGCCTCCCAGTCTGCCGTGGAGAACTCATCGTCGAGCAGGTTCTTCGTCCGGTCGGCGCTCCGTGACCGCTGTCCGCTCACGTACGCTGGACTTCCGAACTCGGTCGTCGTCTCGTTGTCGACGGCCAGCTCGCGCAACTGGTCGAACGACGGATTGTACACGACGTTCGCAGCGGTCTCCGGATTCGGAAAGCTGTCACGTAAACTTGATTTATTGACCGTCTGACTCATATATGTACTCTCTCTCGACCAGCGTTCATAAATGATTGGAAAGACGGAACGCATGTCTACTGTTTTCACGCTTCAGTATGTGCCACGTAACCGACCTACGCTCAAAATAAGCGTAACATACGCTTACAGTATGTCGATTTATCTCGACCGAGGTCCTGCAACGGAATCCTTCGAGAGAACCACAACAGGACAGTCACACCTGGGAATCTTTGCGAGACCAGCGAAGGAAACCTGATTGAAAGAAATTTCACTCAGGATAGAATACGGTGCAATATGACGGAATAACTATACAAAAGAGAGAGAAGAAACGGGTGTCAGAGAGCAAGCGCAACTCTGAACCGTTCGCACACCGTAGTCACAGGTATGGACACCGAGGTTCCAGCGGAGCATCCGGTTCTCCTGTTCGACGGGGTCTGTAACCTCTGTAACCAGTCGATTCAGTTCGTCATTCGGAACGACCCTGATGCAGTCTTTCGGTTCGCGCCGCTTCAGTCCGACGTTGGCCAGGAGTTGCTCTCGGAGTTCGGGATGCCGACGGACGAACTCGAGTCGGTTGTGCTCGTCGAAGGAGACGAGTACTACACGAAATCGAGTGCAGCGCTCCGAACTGCGAAACACCTCGGCGGCGTCTACCGTCTGCTGTGGCCGCTTCGAGTGATTCCACGCAGACTCCGAAACGTCGTCTACGACTTCATTGCGAACCGGCGGTACCGGTGGTTCGGCAAGCGCGACTCGTGTATGATGCCAACCCCCGACATCGAAGCCCGCTTCCTGGCCGGCGGTCCGGGGTCGCCGGCACAGACAGACTCGAACGAACAGAGCGAACCCTCGTAGCCCGATTGCCGAACTACCCCTCGTTTTCGACCTGCTCAGCACACGCTCGCAGACGTCTGTACCCACCTTCGACAGACGGAACGCCGTGGCCCTGTGCTGCGATGTCGAACGGTGTGGTTCGCTCCGTGAACGCTCGGATTGCCCCGAGGTTCTGTCCGTACTCCTCACAGATGAACCAGGGTGTCGGGATGAGTCTCCCACCGTATTCGATGACGAGGTCACCGAGAAACGCCGCCGAGTGCGTCTCGCTCGTGAAGACTGTGTGTCCCCCGGTGTGTCCAGGAGTGTGGTGAGCGGTGAAACTCCCGACAGTATCACCGTCGTCGATGGGGTCCACCGGGAGGTCACACGGCGCACGCATCCAGTCGACCGCGCGCTGGAACACACCTTTCTGACTCGACAGCGAGGGGAGCTTCTGGCGAGAGAGGAATGGAGCGTCCTGGCGGCCAACGTACACGGTCGCTTCGAGCGCGTCGAGGTGGCCAAGAGCGCCGATGTGGTCGATATCGTAGTGTGTAACGAGAATCCGTTCGATCTCACCCACTGTCCGTCCTATCCTGTCGAGCGCAGTCGTGAGCGCACGGCCGCTCCACGGGAATCCCGCGTCGACGAGCGTCAACACGTCGTCATCGACGATGTAGGCGTTGACACCGGTGAGGTTGACCCACCAGATGTCCTCGCCGATGCTGATGGCCATACAACATCGTTCACCGGCCGCGCTCAAAGGAGTTTCCTCGAAGTCTGCTTACTGAGCGGGATACTGCGCGGCAAGGTCGTCGAGACCGTCGTGGTGTTCCGTCCGATGCGGCGCGGTCAACGGCGTGACGCTGACTTTGTTCTCCATGACAGCACGCCTGTCAGTTCCCTCTGGGTCCGGAATCTCCCCGTTCGCCATTCTGTCCCAGACTCTGTCCTCCAGTTCGATGGTATCGCCGTTTCGCGTCGCCCCCATCTGGTAGATGTGTGACGGTCTGGTTATCTCCATCTCGCCGGTGGCGCGGTCGGTGATGGGGGCGTTGACGTTCAGGTAATCGGCATAGTCGAACACGTCCGTGTCGACGGTTCGTTCGACGAGATAGGCTGCGGCCTGAACTGCCTCTGCGTACTGGTGTGCGGGAACCTCGACCTCCGTGAAGTGCTTGCCGTGTGCGAACTCGTCGGCAGGAATGTATGCCGACACAGCAATTGCGGGCACGTCGAAAAATCCCGCCTCGACCGCCGCACTCACCGTTCCGGAGCGTCCAAGCGTCGACCCACCGAGGTTGGCACCCCGGTTACAGCCCGAGACCACGACGTCTGCATCGGTGACGAGCGCACCCAGTCCGGTCACCACACAGTCGACCGGGGTTCCTTCGATAGCGTAGCCGTACTCGTGCTCGCGAACCGTGACTGAGTACGAAATCGACCGGCCCACAGCGCTCTGGTCGGTCGCGGGGGCAACCGCAGTGACGTCTCCAAGCGACGAGAGTTCCTCATACAGCGCCTGAAATCCGGTCGAGTCGATGCCGTCGTCGTTCGTCAGCAAAATCGTTAGATCATCCATGGCAGGTGTTCAGACTGGAGGCGCTATCAAGCTAGCGCTCTGGCGTTTTGATGGTCCGTTCCTGCCGATACCCGCCAACCAGGTGGAACTGTAGGGATTATCAGCCTCGAACACGGACAGAGTGGTATGAAAGTCAGCGACGGAGATTCGGTGACGATAGCCTACACCGGTCGACTCGACGATGGGACGGTGTTCGACACGTCCGACGAGGGAGTCGCTCGTGAGGCAGGTCTCCACGAAGACAATCCCGAGAGGACGTACAAACCGCTAGACGTGAAAGTCGGGAGCGAACGAGTCATCCCGGGAATCGAGGAGGTGCTGGTGGGGATGGAAGTTGGGGAGAAAAAGACGATCACGGTTCCTCCCGAGAGAGCCTACGGCGAACACACCACCGACAGAGTCGCCTCCTACGACCGCGGGGCGTTCGAGGAGATGATAGACGGTCGGGAGCTCACAGAAGGGTTCGAAGTCGAAACGACGGACGGACTCCCTGGGCGGGTGGTGGATATCGGCCCTGAGGAGGTGACAGTGGACTTCAACCACGAACTCGCAGGCGAACAGCTGACGTTCGACATCGAAGTGCTCGACATCGAGTGAGAGGGTCGGACCAACCGTTGTGACAGCGTGGTTCGTTATCGCATCCCCGGCGGCGGTCCACTATCGCCGAGGTCGTCGTCATCGTAGTCGATGTCAAGTCCGACCTCCTCGCGTTTTTGCTGTGCCTCACGGATCTGTCTGACGTAGTAGACTGTACCAGCGATGCCGATTAGCAGTCCTCCAATACCGATTGCACCGAAGAGATACAGGTCACGAACGAGGTAGTACCGGATACTGATGCTGCTGCTATCGGGGTCCTCCCAGAACAGCGTCATCTGGTCGTCCTCGACGGTCGAACGGTCGGCGCCTGGACTGGTCTGGGAGAGAAACGGGATGCCCACGCGCGTCGACTCGGGCAGGTGAACCTGATGTGACCCCTCGACGAAGACGGGGGTACTCCATTGCTTCCCGCTTCTCGACGCCGTCCACGCGACTTTCCCGTCTCGTGCGGGTAGCCCGATGACCGTCTCGTCGGAGCCTTCGGTCGCGTTCAACCCTGCGTGCGTTGCGTTCGCCACAGTCCCGTTCTGGAACTGGAACTGCAGCGCCTCGATAGAGACGGCGTCGTCACCGAAAAACAGGTCGGACTGGTGTATCTCGAGCGTCGAGCGGTTCTCGATGTGCAAGACGGCAGTGTACGAACTGGAGGAGACAGAGAGGTCGTACGTTGCTGTCGCGTTCGCGTCCCAGTCGTAGTCCTGTTCGCCCAGCAGGTCATCCTCGTCTATCTCACCGCCGCCGAACACTGAACAGCCAGAGAGAAAGACCAGCAGAGCAACACCAGCGATAGCCAGAAAGCGGCGACGACGACTCATGGAACGACACAGAGCAGTTCAGAGCGCAGGTGACCGCCGATGCTGGCGAGCAGTCCCGGCGGGTCGGTGTCTGGTCGACAGACGATGCTCTGTTCGAGCAGTCCGAGGCGCTCGACAGTCACGATATCCTGTGCGTGGCCGGCCCTGTTGACGGTTGCTCTGACCTCTGCGCGGGTGGCGCTGTTGACGTTCACCCGTCCGTCTCCACGACTCCACCCATACAGCAGGTCCTGCGTCCCGCTCGACAGCCGCGGCGGGTCGTCGAAGACGAACACGAGCGGGAGATGCTGGACGAGTCCAAACCGGGTCCGAATCTGCTTCGCGGTGCCGGGACCGAGTCCAAGTTCGTCCCGGGGAATCCGAATCTCGCGGCCAGCGTCGAGCACGAGCGCGTCGTCACTCCACGAATCGAGCGTGCCAACGTAGGTCTCACCCTGTTCGAAGTGTGGCGTAATCTCACCCCACCGCTCGCGCAGGAGGTTCCGTGCGACCGTCTCGTCCGGCCCCTCGACCGTCACCGTCGGGAAGTCGTCGTCGCGAAGACCGACCTCAGTCTCGACATCAAGTCCTCCAAGGTCGTTCTGAACCATCGACTGGAGCGAGTCCATCGCACGCTCGCGAGCAACTCCGTCGACGTAACATTTCGTTGCCAGTACTACCATCGTAACTCACCAGTCGTGTCCGCCATCAGGCCTCAACTTCGGTTCGGTCGACATTGAGTTCTTCACGTAGTTCTGCAATGCGCCCCTCCATGGACTCGACGAGTCTGGTGTTCTCCATCGGTCGAAGCTCTGCGCCAGTCTCGGGACACTGGAAGCCAAACTCCATCGCCTCGCCGAACTCGAATCGGAGGCCTGCCTCCTCGGAGAGATAGAACTCGTTCTCCAGTTCGTACTGGTGGCGTTCTTCGAGCGCGTCGAGGAGCCGGTACATCTCCGATTCGAGCTGTTCGGGGATGTTCTCGTACTCGAACGTCCAGAGATAGGTGAGCCAGCCCGAATCCTCGTCGCGGAGCCGACGATAGCTTGCCAGGTCGTTCTCGTACAGGATGAACAGCGCCCGGCGAACGTCGTTCAACTCCAGTCGAAGTTCGTCGGCGAGTTCCTCGTCCGTCACCTCCCCGTCCGGTGGTGCTGCTGCGACGGGCATCCCCCTCGGCCCGACCAGCTCGTGGAGGTACTTCTGTATTACTGGGTCCCCCAGCAGGTCCTCAAAAGCCATTGCTACCACTTCGGGGTGTCACGTGGTTAAATCCATCGGAAGAACCGTTCGAACCAAAACATAATGCCAGCACGGGCTCATCTTCCAGTATGTCCCTGTCCGCTGGACGGCTCTCTACCATCCGACACGAGATACGACGGGTTGAAATTACGTCTTCCGCGCTCCTTCTCGCGGCGCTGGCTCTCGGTGGACTCTCACTCTCACCGAGGGTGACGGAGGGTGCACTCCTGGTGGTCTTCGTCATTCCAGGGTTGCTCGGTCTCGTTGCACTCGCTGGTGCCGGAATCGACGTATTCAACATACACGCAACGTGGAAGGCAGGTGAGGCGGACCGGCGCAGACGAGCGTCTGTTACAGGGAAACTGCTCGTGCCAGGTGTAACGGGAGTGCTTGCTGGTGTGACGCTGTTCTGGATCGGACAGACTGTTCTCGTTCTCACAGTTGTCGACACTGGCGGGGGCGTCATCTTCGGTCATCTCTTTTTCATGGCTACGGGAACCCTCCTTGCAGTCGTGATTCTTCTTCGAACAGTCGGTCAGCGCTTCGTACACAAAGAAAGCGATACGTGAGAGGCGTGCGGAAATAATTACGTCTTTTCGACTCGTTTGCCGACTTCTTCTGGCACCACGACTCGGTCGGCGTCTCGCCACTCTCGGTCGAGTTCGTCGCCCTCGAAGAGTCGGTCGAGAAAGACCGCAAGCGAGGCGATCTCCGAGTGGGGCTGGTTCGTGACCGCGACGTTGTAATCTGCGTGTTCGTACACCTCGAACGGGACTTTTTCGGCACCGACAACGACGAGTAGCTCACTTCCTCGCTCGAACCGCTCGCGAATCTCCGCTTCAGTCTCCTGAATCGGTAGCCCATACATCGTCAGGTGGACGATGGTTCCATCCCACTCGCGGAGCAGATGTTTCGGCTCGTCTGTCGTCTCGACGGCGAACGGTCCTCCGAAGCGGTCGGTGATGTCGACGATGGTTTCACTGCGACTCGACGCGGCGTCAGCGAGAACGACACGGTCTGCTCCGAGTGCACGGGCAGTCAGGCCGACGTGTGTGGTCGTTCGCTCGTCTCGCCCGGGTCGGTGACCGAGTCGGAGTACTGCAACGTCCGGCGTCCCCTGCATCGTACCGGTGGTCTGTTGCCCAGCGATATAACGGGCGTTATCTCTCTGTCTCCCTTCCTCCGGAAAATATAAACACGTATAAGGAGTTTAGATTTGTATAATCTCACTGGCCCAAAATTAACAATAGAAATATTGTGCAAGGGAATGAGCCAACATTTACAAGCTTTCGTGACGGAACTGGACGTATGGGAACGAGAGTAGAAGACCCAAATAGCGTCACGCCGAGACTCTCACAGGCAGAGTACAGGAGTCGGTTGCGGGAGTTGCCACCGAGTGCGAAACTGGTGGCGAAAATTCTCGAAACAGACGGCCCGCTCGCACAGGGGGAACTCGCAGAGGAATCGTTGCTGCCGGACAGGACAGTCCGATACGCGCTGAACCGCCTCGAGGACTGTGGTCTCGTCGAAGCACGATACAGCCTCGTCGACGCCCGGAAACAGGTGTACTCTCTGACCGTCTAGTCGGCTGTTTGACTTCGGACCGTCCGGTTTGGTTCTCGGCAGATGGCCAGTATGGTTCTCGACGGTCTTTTGGGTCCGCCGGCGAACAGGTGTGTGTGGACAGTCTCGAATCGGAACTGGAGCGCGCACACGCGCTGGACGTGGACAACCTCGCCGACGCCATCGAGACCATCGGGTTCGAGTGTACCCGCTGTGGTGCCTGCTGTAAGGCCACCGAAGACGAGACACACACAGCGACTGTCTTTCCCGACGAGGTTCGTGAGATTCAACGGCGTGAGGACTACGACTGGCGCGACGTGGCTCGGCCGATGCCATACGGGCTTTCGCCGGGTGAGAATGGGCCGGTGGGTGAAACCTTCGAGTGGGCGCTCCAGACCGACGACTGCGGTGACTGTACGTTCTACGACGGCGAAGAGTCCGTCTGTACGGTCTACGAGGACCGACCACTCATCTGTCGTACGTACCCCTTCAGTGTTGCACTCGGTGGGACGAGTCAGCCAATGGGCGAAGCAGTTGACCACGAAGGTGTCGTACGCGCACACGAGTGTGAGGGACTGGGTCGTGACATCACCCGTTCGGAAGCAGAAGACCTCGCGGCGACGTTGAAAGCTCGGGCTGTGCATGAACTCGAAGAGGCAATCGCGGTCAGAGACCGCTACGAACCACTTGACCACGAAGACGAGGTCGTTATCTACGATTCGGAGGGACCGAAACGACCGGATGGTACTCCGACCAGATAACAAATACTTTGACGGTGGCGCTCGCCTACGTACGTACGGAGGTCTGAGTACAAGTGGAGATTTCACAGAAGCTCATGTGTCTGTTCAGCGCTGAAGTATCGGACGATGGCGAGAGTCACGTTATCGAACTCCCACGGCGGGAGGTGGAGACCGGTTCTGTCTCTCCCGGTGGAACGTACCGCATCGCACTGATTGCCCCTGAACGCGACGACGAGCACGAGACGAAGATGGATGTCCCGGACGAGCCACAGCCTCCGGTCGAACCCGGAGAGATCCGCTACGTCGAAATCGAAGATCTCGGAAAACAGGGAGACGGCATCGCTCGCGTCGAGCGCGGCTACGTCATTATCGTCCCCGGCACCGAGGTCGGCCAGCGCGTCAAAATCGAGGTCACTGAAGTTAAATCGAACTTCGCTGTCGGCGAACACCTCTCTGAAACCCGGTGAGCCCTGCAACACGCTGCTACCGGTCGACGGAACGATTGATACTCCCCACATGGCACAGGCGGGTCGAGAAGCTATCACAGATTCCGTCGACCGGTAGAGCCAGTGTTTCCGAGTCGTACCACCACGGGTGAGAAACCGACGGGTGCGACGATTCGAACTGTATCCTTTCTCGCTGGGACAGAAAAATCGACAGACAGCAAGCTGTTACCCGTTCGTACCAAACCAGATATATGGTGACAGAGACGACTCACTGGTATGAGCGCGACTGTCGACACTGCTACAGAACCCACGCTCTCGGAGAAACAACAGCGCATCCTGCACTATCTCGAAAACAACGCCGACGAGCAGACCTACTTCAAATCCCGGCTCATCGCCGACGAACTCGGGATGTCCGCCAAGGAAGTCGGGACGAACATGAAAGCCATCGAACGAGGTGAGTTCGATATCTCCGTCGAGAAGTGGGGGTACTCATCGAGTACGACCTGGATGGTGACAAGCTAGTCAGACGGAATTTCTGAGCAGGTCGAATACGTTCTTTCACTCTTCGGCGGTGTACTTGACGAGCGACGGGGCCATCGATGCCAGCCGAGAGGCGTCCTCGCCGAAGGAGTCGGCGTAGCGAACGAGCAACAACAGCACCGTTTCTGGCTCTCTCACCGCATACCCGTTCTCCCGGGAGAGGAGATTCGCCTCTTCCAGTCGGGCGGCGTGTTTGCTGATGGTTGGTCGGGAGACGTCGAGCTGTGCGGCGATGTCTCCCGAACTCGCAGTTGGGTCTTCGAGCAATGCCGCGAGAATACCTCGCTGTGTCTCGCGCCGGAGGTGTCCGAGGACAACCTGTTCGAACTCGGAGAACTGCCCCGCTGGGAAGTATCGCCGGTAGTCGCCGTCTTTGTGACTCTCGACGACGCCGTCGGTTTCGAGCTGTCGGAGGTGGTGCTGTGTCTCGCCGGTACCCAGTTTCAGGTCGTCGCGTATCTTCGAGAAGTGAGCGCCGGGCGTCGTCGCCAGATACCCGGTGAGGGCGTCGGGCGCGTCGCTCTCACGCTCACGTGCGCTGGCGAGTCCAACCAGGGGGCTAGCTGCACCGAGGGCTGCGAACCGTCGGAGCGTCGCCCGCTTGGACTGGTCAACCTCGCCGTTGCGAACCATACGTCTACAACGGGAGGTATCGGTATAATGGCTTCGTTACCGGGTGCCTACGACCCGCCGCCGGTGATATCCTCTTCGATTATCTCGTCCGGGTCTTTGATGTCTGCACCGGTCTCGCCCTGTTTGACTGCCTGGGCCTCCTCTTCCATCTGTTCGAGGTCGATGATCTCCTCTTCGTCTTCGAGTTCGCCGATGATCTCCTCTATCTGGTCGAGTCCAAGCATCTCGCGGGCTTCGTCGTCGAAATCCAGCGCCTCGAGGACGTGGCCGTTCTCTTTGATGTCGCTTCCCTGGAGGTGCTTGCCGTAGCGCGAGACCAGCGACGTGAGTTCCTGGGGCAGGACGAACGTGTTGGAGTCGCCCTTGCCGATCTCTTCGAGCGTCTTCATCCCCTGTTCGATGACTGCGCGCTCGCCCATCGCCTCGGCGGATTTCGCCCGGAGGACAGTCGAGATGGCGTCACCCTGGGCTTCGAGAATCTGGCTCTGCTTTTCACCCTGTGCGCGGATAATCTGACTCTGCTTGTCACCCTGGGCTTTCTCGATGGCGCTGCGGCGTTCACCCTGTGCTTCCAGAATCATCGCGCGGCGGCGGCGTTCGGCGGATGTCTGCTTCTCCATCGCCTGCTGGACGTCACGGGATGGGTTGACCTCACGGACCTCGACGCTCTCGACACGAATCCCCCACTCGTCTGTGGGTTCGTCGAGTTCTGTCCGAATCTTCGCGTTTATCTCCTGGCGCTTGTTGAGTGTGTCGTCGAGTTCCATGTCACCCAGGACGGCGCGGAGCGTGGTCTGGGCGAGGTTCGACACCGCTTTCTTGTAGTTGTCGACTTCGAGGAAGGCTTTCTGTGCGTCCATCACTTTGATGTAGACAACGGCGTCGGCGGTCACCGGCGAGTTGTCGCGGGTGATGGCCTCCTGACGGGGGACGTCGAGCGTCTGTGTCCGCATGTCGAACGTGTACGTCTTCGTCACGAACGGCAACACGAAGTTCGGACCGGGTTCGAGCAGTCCCTGATACTTCCCGAACCGGGTGTAGGCTCGTTTCTCGTACGCCCGAACGATGACGATGCTCTTGTAGGCGGTGACCACTGCAATAATGAACAGTATTGCAGCAATCAACCCACCCGCCTCCGTCTGCAAGACCGTATGGGGCAGCATAACAGTCTGGACTTAGGTGTCGCGACACTAAAATGTTTGTAATTTTCACAGTGGATAGTCACTGTTTTCAGGTATTAATTCAGTGTGTTTTTCAATGCATACGTATTATATTTCTGTATGCAACAGTTCAGAAACCGTACCCGCTGTGCAGGGACACTCATCACGCCCTGTTCGAGATACTCGCTATCCATATGACGAGAGATATATGATTGCATACGGTAGTGACAACTGTTCAGATACATGGTGCTCGCGACATCGGTGGTGACGTTTGCGACGGCACTGGGTGCCCTCGGTATCGCGAGTTACTTTCTCACCCTGATGTGGCACCGGAGAGAAGAGCCGACAGCACTGCCACAGTTCACCCTGGCAGTCACGCTCGTCGCAGGGACGCTAGTTCACCTCGGAGTCATCCACCTCGAACCGACTCGACAGCTGCTCGTGGAAGCCGGTGGCGCTACCGTCACCGACCTGTGGGTCCCGCTCGCAATTCTCACCTGTCTCGCGGCACTCGCCCTCTGGGTGACGTTCGTCTGTCAGTACACTGGCCGGGGAACCCGTGTAACGCTGGCGGTTACAGGGCTCCTCGGAATCGGGATACTCGCTCCACTCGCGAGCCTCGTCTTGCTGATTGGACTCTCGGGGTTCTCCGTCGGGATGGCCAACGCCGTCTTCGAGGGAGGACTGGTTCTTGTTTCGACGCTGGCGCTCGTCGGAATCTTTCTGGTACTCGACGAGGCTACCCGGATGGGCCCGCTGATGGTACGGGAGGCTGCAGCCCTGTCGGGCGCTGCTGGCGTTCTCTTCGCCAGTGCCTTCATCATCGGACCGTTCCAGCATCCGGTGCTGTTTACGATTCCCGTGGCACTCTGTAGCGGCCTGTTCGTCTTCACTATCCACCGATACGCAGTGTTCGAGAGCCTGCCGGTTGCCCGTGTTGTCGGCCGCGAGCGAGTCATCTCCGAAATGCACGACGCCGTCGTCGTCGTCGGTCAGGACGGCTACATCCGTGACCTCAACCCGAGCGCAGAGCGACTGTTCGACGTTGAACGCGAGGCGGCACTCAACGACCACTGGACGGCGCTGTTTCCCACGTCACTTCCACCCGAAACAGTTGTCGAGACAGACCAGGCAGTTCGAATCCAACTCGACGAGACGACTGTTGCGCTCAGTGCAACGACCATTCGAGACGAACACGACAGAGTACTCGGCCAACTCCTGGTCTGTCAGGACGTCACTGCCCGCCGTGTCCGTGAGCGCCGACTCGAAGTGCTCAACCAGTTTCTCGTCGAGACGGTCTGTGACCGAATGGGGACCGTCACCGATC
>PUMG01000223.1 GCA_003551265.1 Halovenus sp. | reverse complement strand
GTGAACTGCCAGCCATCTTCATCGCGAAATGGGTCGACGACGTCGACTGTGATGGGGTCTTCCAGCCCTTTCAGTGCGCGAACGAGGAGCGTCCTGTGTGCCCACGGGCAGGCATAAGAGACGTAGAGGTGATAGCGCCCGCTTTCGGGCTGGAATCGAGCCTCGGAATCGTCACGAATCCAGTCGCGAAACGGCGTTGTCTGGCGTTCGAACTCGCCGTCTTCGTTCGTTAACTGGTACGTGTCTGTTCGCCACTCCCCGTCTACGAGCATGTTCATACGCTGTGAAAGGCTCCGGGACAATTAAACAGCGTGAAGCACTCCAGCTGCGTACACGGCAATCAAAGACCATTCTTGCAGGCGAAAATCTGCACCGATGTTCGTCCGTCAGTATCAGTCGTTGTTCTCGGGTTTCCAGCTGAGTTCGATGCGGATGTTCTCGCGGTTCCGTCGGAACCGTCGCTTCGTCTCGACCACGTCGATGCTGTACTCTACCTCTTCTGGCGGGTGTAACTCGACAGTTTTGTTGCCGATTGTAACCCGAACAGTGCCGTCGTCTCGAAACTCCCCCGCGAGCGCGTTCAGTCTGTCAGCCGCGACTTTTCGTTCGACCTCCTCACTCTGTGTAATTCGTCCTGCCATCGGCCACGGCTACGGAACGCGCGTGTTTATTTATGTGTCCCGTATTGTCGGTAACGCTCACTTACCGAGGAGACTCGTACGGAACAGACTCACGCACGACCCGCTCACCTGACGAAGTACGCGTCGCCGCCGGGCATGAACCGGCCGAGGTCGGACACCTGCCGGTAATCCGCCTCTTCGAGTGACTGTATCCGCTCGACGAACGCCTCGGCATCGTCGTCACTCCAGTCTGCAGGGTGTTTGACCGGAATCACGAGCCACCCTGCACCACGTATCTCGGTGGCGTGGTACTCCTCCATCTCTGGAGACGCCGCTACTGGCGTCGACGTGTACGTCTTCAGCACGTGAGCGGTCGCGCGCTCGCCGACCGGAATCAGCACGTGTGCAGTGATGGCTCTGAGTTCCGAGTCGAAAAACGGCTCCATCCGGGCGTACGAATCAGTGTCAGGTATCCCGTTTTCGGGGACACACATGTGGAGATACGAGAGAAACGTCCGGTAGCTGGCAAACCTGCTGGAATCGAGGTCTGCTTCTTGAAGGAGTCCGGCACGGACCAGGGTCTCGAAAAAGGTGGCCGACCAGGGGCGGTCCGTGAATGGAATCTTCGAACGCTCACCACCGTGAATCCCGGGGTGGTCACCGACGAGGTGGAAATCTGCGTTCACGTCCCCATAGCCGGGCACGAACCGTTCACAGGGTGGACTCTGGCCGAACGGATTGCTATCAGTGCGTGCGACGTACTCCACGACAGCGCTCCGTTAGACAGCAGCTTTGAATAAGATTGCGAAGTGAATCCAGCCTTACGAGGACGCAATCACGTCGTCGATGCGGACAATCATCGTCGCAGCCTCGGTTGCGCTCTCGACAGCCTCACGCTTGACAGCAGCGGGGTCGAGGATGCCGTACTCGGCTGGTTCTGCGATGATGCCCGTCTCGTCGGCGCTGATGACACCAGCGAACGTGCCACCCTTGTGCGCAGAGCGAAGGTCGACCAGCGCGTCGATGGGGTCCATACCCGTGTTCTCCGCGAGTGTGCGAGGCAGGACGTCGAGGGCATCGGCGAACGCCTCGACGGCGAGCTGTCGGCGACCCTCGATACCTGCTGCTCCTTCCCGGACGTGGTTGGCGACTGCAATCTCGGTCGAGCCAGCGCCGTAGACGACGCCACCCGCATCCAGTGCAGCGGTCACCACGTCGAGAGAGTCCGACAGCGCGCGTTCGAGTTCGTCGACGACGTGTTCGGTTCCACCCCGGGCGAAGATTGTGACTGCCTCGGCGGCCGCTCCACCCTCGATGAACGCGAGTTCGTCGTCTCCGAACTTCTCGACACGGACGCTGTCTGCGTGTCCGAAGTCCTCCTCTTCGAGCGTGTGGACGGAGCCGACGCGGCTCGCACCAGTCGCCGAACAGATGGCGGTGACGTCGTCAGAGCCGATGTCCTCGAACGTTAGCAGACCGTGGCCGGCGAGGAACGAAACCACACGGTCGTCGACGTCGCCCGTCACGAAGACGACGTCAGCGCCCGAGTCAGCCAGCACGTCGGCGTACTCACGGAGTTGCTCGTTCTCGGCGTCGATGGCAGCGTTGAGCTGGTCGACGTTCGACACCTGGTACTCGGCGTCGATGTTACTCTCTTTGATTTCGAGGTCGTCGTCGACGACCGCTATCGCCGCGTCCTCGACCGAACGAGGCATTCCATCGCTTGCTGGCTCTTCGTCGACGATGACACCCTCGATGAGTTCCGTCGCGCTCGAGGACGCACCAACCTGCGTGTGAATCGTGATGCTGTCGCGGTCGACGCCCTCCTCGCTTCGGACGTACTCGATGGTGTTGACGACCGTTCTGGCGAGGTCGTCGGCTGTGACGCCGCCGGTGCCTTTGCCCGTCATGCTCGATTCGGCAACCTTGATGAGTTGCTCCTCGTCGAGTTCGGTGTCGACGACAGCGTCCTCGATTGCCTCCTGTGCGAGCTGAGCCGCCTCGTGGTACCCCTCGACAATCGTCGTCGGGTGGACGTCGTCGTCGAGCAGGTCCTCCGCGTTCGAGAGCAACTCTCCCGCGAGAATCGCAGCGGTCGTCGTCCCGTCACCGACTTCTTCTTCCTGTGTCTCGGAGACTTCGACCAGCATCTGGGCCGCTGGATGCTCGATGTCCATCTCGTCGAGGATCGTCGCACCGTCGTTCGTGATGACGACGTCGCCGCTGTCGGAGACGAGCATCTTGTCCATCCCACGAGGGCCGAGCGTCGTGCGTACGGCCTCGCTCACTGCTTTTCCTGCCGCGATGTTCGACGACTGCGCGTCGCCACCTCGTGTCCGCTCGGTATCTTCACTGAGAATGAACATCGGCTGTCCGCCCATGCGTCGCTGACCAGATTGTGACATTGTTTACTACCTCAGTTAAAAGGTCGTTTGCAGTTCTATATAAAAGTTTTCACTCGGAAGTACTGTACGATGAGTATTCTTGTCACTGTTCGAGCAGTGGCGTGCCATCGGCACGCGGACCGAGTTCGGGACCAAACGGTGGGTCGGTCGGGTCGATGCGTCGGCGCTGTTCGTAATCCGTCGACCGTTCGGCTGGAATTCGGCCGATGGCTGTTATCATCTCGACGTACTCTTCGAACGAGCGGTACTCGCCGAAGCGTCCGCCAGCGCGTTTCGTTATCTCCTCGGAGAGGATGGTTCCCATGAAGTCGTCGGCACCACACGAGAGCATCTTGAGTCCGAGTTCGTCGCCGTATTTCACCCAGGAAGACTGGATGTGGTCGACGTTGTCGAGATACAGTCGGGAGACGGCGATCATCAGTTCGTCCTCGTCAGCCGTTGCGCCCCCGTCGACCATGCCACGCTCGTAAAGCGGTGTGCTGGGGTGGACGAACGACAGCGGGACGAACTCCGTAATCGCGCCCGTTCGCTCCTGTAAGTCCCTGATAACGTCGAGATGTAGAACCCGATGCGCCTCGTTCTCGACGTGACCGTACATTATCGTTGCCGTCATCGGCAAGCCGACAGCAGCCGCGGCCTCCATCGCCTCGACCCACTCCTCGCTCCGTATCTTGCCTGGGCAGATGACCTCACGAACCTCGTCGACCAGAATCTCGGCAGCAGTTCCGGGTACGCTGTCGAGTCCCGCAGCGGCGAGTCTTCGGTACACCTCCTCGTAACTCCAGTCCGTCCCACGCCGAGCGTGATACGCCTCTTCGGGAGTCATAGAGTGAACGTGGACCCCGCCGACACTCATGGCTCGTAACTGTTCGCAGTACGTTCCGGGGTCCTTCTCGTACTGAACCGCCGGTCTGTAGTTCAGGTCGCCGCGGTCGCTCCCGTCCAGAATTTCGAGATGTTCGTCGTCGAGGGCGAGCGCCGGATGGAGGCCACTCACCGAGGTCACCTCGTAGATACCTGTGTCCAGGGCATTCTCGACAATTCGGCGTGACTCTTCGGGAGTCCGGGTGAAGCCGGAATGACTCTCGTCGTTTTCGACGAGGAAGTTCCTGGAGGTGTCTTTGAAGTTGCAGAACAGACAGCCGGTGTTACACGCTGTCGTGACATTGTTGTTGAGGTTGGCGACGAAGGTTACCTCCTCACCGACGACCTCCGCTCGTCGGCGGTCGGCCGCCTCTAGCACCTGTTCTTTGCGCTCAGGGTCGATTCCGGGTCTGTCGGTTCCCGTCGTGATGAGCGCTATCCCGTCGTCGACAGTGAGACGCTTGCCTGCTCGAGCTTTTTCGAGTGCGCGCTCGAACGTCTGGTCGCTCTCGGGAACGAACTCCCAGTCGTACCGGTCACGTGGTACGTTCGAAAGCCGACGAGAGACATCTGCCATTACCCTCTCTGTGCAATCGGACAACATAAACGTTGATGGGTCACCTGGGAACGTTCTCGGTAAGGATGTATTCGAATCGATAATTACGCCGTGTGAGTCCGTCCGATACTCCCTGTCACGATATGTGTGTCACGCGAGACCACACGACGTAGCGGTGATAGGTGGAAATCCGTTTATACGCGGCGTTCCTCCGACCGTCAATGAGTTATCGGATTGGTCTGGTCGGCAAGCCCTCGGTCGGGAAGTCGACGCTTTTCAATGCAGCGACGATGAACGACGTTCCCGAGGGCGCGTACCCGTTCACGACTATCGACCCCAGCATCGGCGAGGCGTACGTCCGGACACCGTGTGCGGCCCCAGAATTCGACGAGACGTGTCAGCCCTCCGTTGGCGTCTGTGAGTGTGGCACGCGCTTCATCCCGGTCAAACTCGTCGACGTCGCGGGTCTCGTCCCCGGCGCTCACGAGGGACGCGGTCTCGGCAATCAGTTTCTCACCGACCTGAACGAGACGGACGTACTCGTTCACGTCGTCGACTTCTCGGGGACGACTGACATGGAGGGTGAACAGACGGAGAACCACGACCCACGCGAGGATATCGACTTCCTCGAAGACGAACTCGACGCGTGGTATCTCGACATTCTGGAGAAGGGTGTCCGTCGCTACGAGAGTCTTCACATGGCAGAGCCTGACCCCGAAGAGGTGCTCGCCGAACAGCTCTCTGCGTTTGGCATCGGGGCGGCCGAAATCAAACAGGTCGTCCTCGCGCTCGGTCTCGACGTCGCGCCACTGTCGTGGACAGCCGGTGAGAAGGAATCACTGGCCCGTGAAATCCGTAAACGGACGAAACCGATGGTCATCGCGGCGAACAAGATGGACACACCCGCGGCACAGAAGAACTGGAACGCGATTACGAACGACCCCGACTACGACCACCTGGAGTTCGTCCCTGTCTCTGCCCACGCCGAGAAGGCGCTCAAAAACGCCCGTGAACAGGGTGCCGTCGAGTACGTTCCTGGTGACGACGAGTTCGAAATTACGGCCGACCTGCCACCCGAGCAGGTAGAAGGGCTCGAACAGATTCGGAGTTTCCTCGAGGAGTTTGGGGGAACCGGTGTCCAGCGTGCGCTCGAAGCTGCCGTCTTCGATGTACTTGGACTCAAGGCAGTCTTCCCGGGGTCAGCGTCAGGGACGTGGTCGAAAGGGCCGTTTCGAGATTGTTTTCTGTTACCAGCCGATGCGACTGCGGAGGATTTTGCGTACCACCTCCACTCGGACATTGGTGATGGGTTCCTCCACGGCATCGACTGTCGTGAGAACCGCCAGGTCGGCGCACAGACCGTGCTCGACCACCGTGCGGTCCTCGAGGTTGTCTCGACGAATCAGTGACTGCTCGCGTTCACTCAGTAACTGGTATCGTTCACCAAGTACCTGCTCTTGTTCACCCGGGACATGCTCTCTCGCGGTAGCCGTCAGAGTAAGGTCCTTCCAAACCGAACGGGAGGCATGAAGATCTACACCGGCCGTGGCGACGCCGGCCAGACTGACCTGCGGACGATGGACCGGGTTTCGAAATCGAGCGAGCGAATCGAGGCGTACGGGAACGCCGACGAAGTCAACTCGCTGGTCGGACTCGCACGACCCACCGGCTACGACGACCTCGACGACGACTTGCGTGCGGTGCAGAATCACCTCCACATCGTCCAGGCAGACTTCGCTAATCCAGACCCGGATGGCGATGACCCGACTGTCGAGGAAGAACACGTCGCCAGTCTCGAAGCGATGATAGACCGCTACGATGAGGAACTCGACCCACTGGAGAACTTCATCCTGCCTGGCGGGTCGTCTTCGGCGGCACGACTCCACCACGCCCGAGCAGTGTGTCGCCGGGCAGAACGTCGGGCCGTTGCCCTCGCAGAGAGCGAATCGGTCGTCAACGAACACGCGCTCGTGTATCTGAACCGCCTCTCCGACGCACTGTTTACGTTCGCTCGCGTCGTCAACCAGCGAGAGGATGTCACGGAAGAGAGTCCGACGTACTGAGACTGCAGGTCGCAGAGGACGACAACAGCGACACATCCCCAAGTATTATCCCAACCGGGGGTAATTCTCTCTAGCAAGCAATCAAACATGAGCGCCGAGGTTGCGGCTCAAGAGGAGACAGAACCCACAGAGGGCGAGAACGAATCACCCGACTCGCCGCTACTATCAGTCTACCGAGAATATATCGGTGAGCCGGAGAGTCAGCGTGACGTGTACGTCGGTTTCGGCCTGTTCTTTGCCGGTATTGCGCTCGGAGTTGTGGGGCTGGGAGCGTTCGCCTACAGCGGGACACAGGAGACCGGGTCGACGCTGTTCTGGCAGCTCCGTGAGTTCGCGCTGGTCGTGACGATGCTCGCGCTTCCGGCAATTTCGATAAGTGTCGCGGTCCTGTTGCCGGTCGGCCAGCGGACCAACATTGCGAGTCTCGCTGGCAGTGGCGTCTGCGTCGTCGCCATCGTGTGGCTGATACAGGTGTACCCGTTCGAGTGGACGGGAACAGGAAACGACCTCCGGGTCATCGGTCTCTACTCGCTCGGATTGGTCGTACTCGCGGCTTCGACGGGGTCTGCACTCGTCGCACAGTACGTCGACCGGGTGACTCCCCAAGAGCAGCGCGATGTTACCGTCGAAAGCGGGGTCGAAGAGTCCACGGAGGGTGAGGACGTGAGCGACGAACAGGTCGCCGCAGACATCGAGGCGGCGATGGACGAGGCGAGCATCAACTGGGGTGGCGTCGAACACAGACCGACCACGAAACGTCTCAAACTCGACATGCCGGAACTCGACCACGACACGGAGTCGAACACAGAGACGCTATCTGCCGCCGAAACTCGGTCTGCGGGCGACAGCGTCGACGACGCCGTCTCCGGCCTGCGTCAGCTTCAGGGTGACGACCGCACGACTGGTCGAGCCGAAAGTCCCGACGCACAGGTCGACGCACTCACCCAACTGCACCAACAGCGGGAGGCAGAACTCGAAACAGGTGTCGACGACGAGGGACCGCTCCAGCGGCTTCGTGACCGACTGTTCCGGTAATCGACTGTTCCGGTAATCGACTGTTCCGGTAATCGACTGTTCCGGTAATCGACTGTTCCGG
>PUMG01000268.1 GCA_003551265.1 Halovenus sp. | reverse complement strand
CGTGCAGGCGATAATCGCCGGCATGGGGCTGTGGCTGGCAGGTATTCCCAACGTGCTGTTCTGGACGGTCGTGATGGCGATTCTCGCGTTTCTCCCACTCATCGGCGCGTTTCTCGTCTGGGCACCGGCCGCAGGCTACCTCATCATCATCGACGAGATGATTCCCGGCGTGTTCCTGTTCGTCTACGGTGTGACTATCGTCAGTATGATTGATTACTACGCCCGTCCACTGGTTATCGACCAGTCCGCTCGTCTCAACCCTGGCGTCATTCTCATCGGGGTCTTCGGGGGGTTGTACACGTTCGGGTTCGTCGGTCTCTTCGTCGGGCCGATTCTCATCGGCATCCTCGTTGCGACGCTGGAAACGCTGAAGGAGAAACAGAGTGTCGAGCGTGCCGCAGAACAGGCGAAGACGCGAACGCCGACAGAGTACCCCTACGCAGCAGATGCCCACGAGGCTGCGACCGAGTGAGATGTTCGGGCGAACTGTTGGGCTGTCAAGAGTCACCTCGTGTTCTATCAGGGCGCAACTTCTTCTCACCTGTTGAGTCTGAACTCTCAGGACGGTGATGACACGCTCGGGACCGGGGTGTTCGCTGCCGGTTCGGTGGTTTCCGGGACTGCGACGGTTCCTGAGGAGTGTGTGACTCCTGGCGTTCGTGTACGATTTTGAACGCCCGCATCAGGTCGGTCTGGGTGATGAAACCCACAAGATTCTCTTGAGCGTCAACGACTGCCACAGGACGAGGATCCTCCTGACCGAGGCGTCGAAACGCCTCCATAACCGGTGTCGAAGGTCCAACAGTGTCCAGTCCATCGACTGGCGTCATCACCGTTGCGACCGTCTTCTGAAGTTTCTGTGAAGACTGAACATCGCCACGCGTGACGACACCGACGAACTCGGCGTTTTCGAGCACTGGATAGCCTGTATGCCGGTTGCCGAGTCCCCGGTTGAGGAACTCCGACTGGGTGAGGGTTGCGTCGACAGTCTCGAGTTCACGGACAGGCGTCATCACGTCAGTCACAGTGATGCCTTCGAAGGCAGCGTCGAACCGCATCTGTCGTGCCTCCGAAGTAGCCGCGATGTAGACGAACACTGCAATCGCTATCAGGATGAAATCAAGGGCGAGCAGGCCGACGAGACCGAGCAAGAGGGCGAAGCCTTTGCCGACTGCGACCGCTATTCGTGTGGCCTGCAGATAGCTCCGATTACGGGCCAGCAGCGCGCGTAACACCCGTCCGCCATCAAGTGGAAACGCAGGGAGCATATTGAACGCAGCCAGCAAGAGATTCAAGACCGCCAGGTACAGAAGCAAAAAGACGAGTACGTCAACTGGTGGGAGGACCAGTAACATCGCAACACAGACGACGATTATCACCAGGTTGACCAGTGGTCCGGCGACCGCAATCCAGAACTCCTGGACCCAGTTTCGGGGAATCTCCGCTGGTTTTGCAACACCACCGAGGAGCCAGAGCGTAATGGACTCAACCTCGTACCCGTAGTACAGTGCCGCCGCGGAGTGTCCGAGTTCGTGGAGTGTCACACAGGCAAACAACGCAAGCACGGCCACCAGCCCGAGCACCCAGGGCCACATCCCCGCTGTTAGCGGACCAGGGTCGATATCCGTCCCAAACGCGCTGTTGAATACAGGTACAACCAGCTCTATCTGCGCGCCAATCAATCCGGCGAACACCGGAAGAATGACGAGAAACGTCACGTCCAGCCTGAACGGAATGCCGTAAATGGTTCCAACCTGATAGCTTTTGAACATTCTTCGTATCTGAACCTGTGACCGCGGGAGAGTGAGCACCGGGAGAGTGGTGACCACCGCTGATTATACAGAAATTCGTGCGGAGACTGATTAACGCTTGGGGATTCTCGCCTCTGTTCACGCTGACAGCAGAAAATCCTGCGGCCATTCCCAGTCAGTGTCAGAACCAACCCGTTAAGTTGATTCACACCAACTGAGGGTATGAACCAGGAGACAGACCTCGAGGAGTTGCGACGTGGGACTGAACTCGTCAAGCGAGGGTTCGCCAAGATGCAAAAAGGCGGCGTCATCATGGACGTCGTCAACGAGGAGCAGGCCAAGATTGCGGAGGACGTCGGCGCAGTTGCCGTCATGTCCCTCGAAGCGGTCCCCGCAGACATCAGAAAGCGTGGCGGTGTCGCCAGAATGGCAGACCCGGCCGACGTGAGCGATATTATCGAGTCTGTCTCGATTCCCGTGATGGGCAAGGCACGAATCGGCCACACGACAGAGGCGCAGATTCTCGAAGCAATCGGTGTCGACATGGTCGACGAGTCGGAAGTACTCACACCGGCGGACAACCGCTACCACATCGACAAGCGCGAGTTCACCTCGCCGTTCGTCTGTGGTGCTCGCAACCTCGGCGAGGCGCTCCGACGCATCGAGGAAGGAGCGGCCATGATACGAACGAAAGGCGAAGCCGGAACGGGTGACGTCAACCAGGCGGTTCACCATCAGCGTAACATCAAAGGCGCGATTCGACAGCTCGAAGGGATGAACTACGAAGAGCGCGAGCGGTGGGCACGAGAGAACGAAGCACCGGCCGAACTCGTCCACGAAACCGCAGACCGTGGCCGTCTGCCGGTGGTCAACTTTGCTGCAGGGGGCATCGCAACCCCAGCAGATGCCGCGCTCATGATGCACCACGGCTGTGACGGCATCTTCGTCGGGTCAGGAATCTTCGGTGCAGAGAACCCGCGTGCGATGGGACAGGCGATTGTCGAGGCAGTCAACAACTGGGACGACCCCGAGACGCTCGCGACCATCGCCTCGAACATCGGCGAAGGCATGAAAGGCGACGCTAACGTCGACCTCACTGACGAAGAACAGCTCCAACACCGCGGTGTATAGGTACGCTATAGGAGTTATCGGGCCTGTACAGCGATTCTCGCCACGACGTGCGGCGAGACACCACTGGTATTGAACGAGAATCTCTCTTTGATGAATAGCAGTCGTTTTTTCGATACCAGTATCACTCCAGCGCTTCGCCGACCAGTTCACGGTAGGCGGCGACGCCGACGAGCGCGATGACGCTGAACACAGCAGCACCTGCTGCGACCGAGCCCATCGCGAGACCGTCGTCGGGTTCCTCACCGAACCCGATGAGGTCGGTTTCGACGTTGTCCTCACCGACGACGATGACGCCTTTCATCTGGAGCGACCTGTGCGGCGTGCAGACGTACGGGTGAGCACCCTCGTGCTCCTCTTCGAACGTGAACGTGTACGTGACCCCCTCCTCGTCGATCTGGTCTCCCTCGTGTTCTTCGCGGCTATCGAATATCAGGTCGTCAACGTCGTGAACCACGTTGTGCGCTCCGCCATCTCCAGTCCAGACGAAGTCGATCGTCGTCCCGGGTTCGACATACAGTGCGGGTGGGTCAAACTGAAGACCGTCTCCTGCCCCCACTGTAACTTCCACTTCGTCCTCTTCGCTGGCGTCAACGGTGTTTCCGTCCCACTCTGCATCAGCGAGATACCCCTCGTAAGCGTCGTCCTGTGCGCTGGCAGTTCCTGCTGTTGCCCCGAGCGCTGTTGCTCCTGCGGCCGCACCGACTCCTGCTTTGAGCGCTCGCCGTCTCGTCACTGCTGGCGGTGACTCGTTTTCGTCCATATACTCTCTATTCGCAGGTTCCAACGTATAAATCCGATTGTTCTGCGCTGACTCTCGAAACGGACTGGCGAACCGTCGAGAGTCTCGTCACAAAGCAACAATCCCTTTGACGTTTCGGCCCGAACACACGACCAATGGAGACGCCGGTCCGTGAACTGGTACAGCACTCAAGACTAGAGTTGTTCGGTATCATTCTCGCGCTGTCGACCGGTCTGGTCCACCTGGCTCTCGGTCTCAGCGCGGTTCCAGACCTGCTGGGAATCGCCTCAGTTCTCGCGGCGGTGGGATTTGCGGTCGGTGTACTCTGCTACGTTTTCGACTATCGGCGCCAGCTCATCCTGTTGCTGGGCGTTCCGTTCGTCGCCAGCCAGATAGTTCTCTGGTACGTTTTAAACCAGCCCGCCTCGCTTGCTGACATCTCTCCGCTCGCTGCAGTCGATAAACCGATACAGGTGACGCTCATCGTCGTCTTGGTGCTCCTCTACGGCAGAGAGCGTGAGCGGAGATGACTGCCCACAGGCGGCACCGACCGTGGCACATTGCAACGGTAGTGACTGTGACCATGAGTGTAATCGGCCTTCCCGTCCTCTCGACTGTCGTTTCCGTGCCGTCGATTTTCGCCCTCGCAGTGGTTGGGTTCCTCGCCGTCGAGTCAGTCGTGTTCTACGGAACGAACGCCGTCGTGCGACGTGAGTGGGGCCCGCAACCGTTCACAGCCGCGACACTGGTGACAGTCATCCGCGCGGGCGCTGTTGTCTTGCTCGCGGGCTTCGTCGTAGTGGGTCGGCCCTCCGGTGAAACCGCGTGGATTCCCGCACTGTTGTTCGGTGCGGGAGCGTTATTCGACGCGTTCGACGGATATGTAGCCCGAGCAACCGACTCTGTGAGCCAGTTTGGCTCGCGACTTGACGTCGAAACCGACGCCCTCGTACTGCTGGTCGGAACAGCAGTCGCTGTCCGTGTCGGTGCCGCACCAGCCGTGTTCGTGCTGGTCGGTCTCGCACGCTACGTGTTCGTCGCTGGTCTCGTCCTCCGTCGAGTGCGTGGACAGCCAGTTCGGGAGCTTCCACACAGACCGAGTCGACGTCTGCTCGGCGCAGGGATGATGGTCGTACTGTTCGTGATGCTCGCTCCCGTACTCGATCCGACAGTTACCCGACCGCTCGCAATTGGTGCGATGATCCCGTTCTTGCTGGGATTCTATCGGGACTGGCGACTCGTCACAGTCTGAAACTGGCGGGCGGGGAACACTCACAGAATTCTGTTCCGTCAGTTCAGCTTCTCACTCGGCGGCGTCGAGTTCACGATGCAGGAGGGCACAGACGTCTGCCTCGGCGTCGAAACAGTCCGGACACTGCGGTGCACGGTCGATGATGGTGTCCAGCCGCTCGGCCACCGTCTCGTCGATGACCGGCTCGAGCTGGGTTGCCTCTTCGCGGAAGTTCTCGACCGCCAGCACCTCGATGAGAAAGCGCTCGATGATGCAGTAGTTCTGCAGGGCGTTCCGGGCACGGAGGATACCTTCTTCGGTGAGGTCAACGCCTTTGTACTTCTCGTGATGGCAGAGACCGTTGCTTTCGAGTTTGCCGATCATCTCGTTAGCGCTGGCCGGGCTGATGTCGAGCATCTCCGCGATTGCACCCGTCGATGCTGGGCCTTCCTCCCGTTCCTGAACGAGATATATCGCCTTCAGGTACTGATTCGCTGTGTTCATTCTTCCATGAGCTTCGTGACTTCTTCGACGCCCGTTGCTTCTTCCTCCCGAATCGCTTCGAGTTCGCTCACCAGATGAGACCGCTCGATGCTGAACTGTGCGTCGGACTCCTCGATAGCCTCGATGAGGTCGTCGTAGAACTTGTATGCAGTCTCCTCGTTACAGAGCTGGTCGTAGAGCACGCCGTCGAAGTCCTGGTTTGCCTCGTACTGTTGCTCGACGAGTGTCTGGACTTCGTCGAAGGGCACCGTCTCTGCATCGAGCTGTTCGACGAGCGCTTCGAGGCGTTTGCGGTGTTCGCCTGACTCCTCGGCGGCCTCGAGCAAAAACGCACGAACCTCGTCGTCGATATCGGGTGCCTCTGCCGCGTGTTTAGCGGCTCGCGCCTCGACGACCTCTTCGAGAACGACGCCAATCTGGAGCAGACGGGCGAGCTGGTGGTCCGAAGATACTGGTGACTGGAGACTCATCGACACCCCTGCGGACCTGCGACCGTCTCTCCCGAAAGCCGATTCATGTCCGTACTTCGGATACAGACCAACTTAAACGGTTCCCTCCCGCTGGTGGAGTCTGTTTCTGTCGTAGTACAGGTCGACGTGGTCGTCGTGTGTTTCGAACGTGACGTCCTTTCGAACGCCCAGCATGGTCGGCGTCTCGAACTCGTAGCCTGGCTGTTCGGGATTCTTGGGGAGCAACACCAGCGACTCCTCACCCAGTGCGTGTTCCATCGTGAGTTCCAGCACGCCAGCGTGCTGTTCGACTGTTGCAGTCGTGATTCCGCGGTAGGATTCGTACGGACCGGTCAACTCCTCGAAACGCTGTTGTCTGGCGAAGTACGGAACGACCTCGAACGGGTCGTTCCCATCGAGAATCGCCAGCACTCCTTTCGCGACAGTCGGCGGCGTCGGTGACGGTGTCGTGTTCGCGGCCATCGCAATCGCGTACTCCCCGTCTGTTGTGAAGCCAATGTACGAAGACGAGACGCCAAGCGAACCTCCGTGACCGACCAGCGTCCGTCCACAGAACTCAGACCGCCCCCAGCCGTAGCCGTACTCGCTGTCTGCGCGCTCTGCGTACCCGGAATGTGCCCGCGCCAGCGACTCCTCTGAGATGAGATTCACACCGTCGAACGTCCCACCGTTTACGTGCAGACGGAGATAGCGAGTCAGGTCTGTCACGGGTGCGATCAATCCGCCCGCAGCGTAACTGACTGGTCGGTGAGGATACGACATCGGTTCCGGTTTCTCGCCCTGCAAGGCGTGAGGAGTCATCGAATCGTCGTCCATCTCGTCGGGGTCAAACGTCGACCGCTCCATTCCGAGAGGGTCGAGAATCTCTGATTCGACGAACTCGTCGAAGGCGACCCCGGACACCGTCTCGACGATATCACCGAGGAGGTTATAGCCCGAGTTGCAGTACATGAACCGCTCTCCCTGGGGTCTGGCAATCTCATCCTGTGCCCCGTTGAGGTGTCGATAGAAGTCCTCGCGGTCACCGAGCGGAACGCCGTGTTCTTCGATACCGGTCAGCCGATAGAGAAGAACACTGCTCGTCCGGAGCGTTGGCAGGCCCGACGAGTGGGTCAACAGGTCGTGTATCGTTATCGGTCCGTCCGTCCCATCGAGGTCGAACTCGTCGAGATACTCCTTGACCGGGTCTTCGACCGAGAGGTCAGTGCGTTCTTCGAGAAGCAGTATCGAAAGCCCCGCGAACGACTTCGTACAGGAGGCGACACCGTACTGGGTCTGTGCTGTCGCGGGCTGGTTCGTTTCGAGGTCACGCGAGCCAAAACCCCCAGTGTACACCACGTCCCCGTCGACGACGAGCGCAAGACTCGCCCCCGGAACGTTTGTGTCAACCAGCCAGTCACTGACGAACGACTCGATACGCCGTACTGTCTCGGAGTCGAGTGCCGAGTCCATAACCCGGCTTGTGCTTCAAGAGCTATACCTGTACGGTGTACTCGTTGTCGTCAGTGTAGACGCCGACCCAGTCACCATCGTCGATCTCGTCCTCTGGGACGGCAACGACTGCAGTGATACCCTCGCCACCGGGGATATCTGCGACTGGCGTGGCAACGACTGCGTCCTCGTCGTCGAGACCGCCTTCGGTTTCAGCGAGTCGAAGCTCAGTTGCCTGGAGGCTTCCCAGACCGCCAGCGTTTTCGAACTCGACCGTGACGAGTTCTGTGCCCTCCAGACTGTCTTCGTCGTCACCGGACAGGGCTGTTGTATCGACGATATCTGCGCCACCCTCGTCTGCCTCACCGACGTCAACATTGACT
>PUMG01000265.1 GCA_003551265.1 Halovenus sp. | reverse complement strand
GACGCGACGTGAGCCACTACCGCAGCAACCTCCGCGACATAGAGTTCAACCTCTTCGAGGTGTTCGGGGCCGACGGGTACTTCGGCACGGGCCCGTTCGCCAGCGTCGACGGTGACCACTGCTGTCTCCGGAATACCCTCGCGCACTGCCCGGAGCGCACGCACAGACGTCAGCGGAGGTTCGTCGGCGAGGAGTGGTTCGAGACGGTTTTCGGTGGCTGTTCGAACTGTCTGTGCCCGGTGGATACCGTCGCTTTCGTCGTCGGAACTGGCGTCGTGTGTCGTTTCGGCAAGTGCGGCTGTGAGTTCGGCGAGGGCAGCTTTGGCATAGGAGACGATGCCAACGCTGAGGTCGTAGCCGGTTCCGATGTCTCCTGGTTCGAGCGTGATGTGAACGATGTTCTCGGGCATTTCGACCGACCACGCTCGCGTGGCGACAGCGTCGAAGTCAGTGCCCACACCGAGGAGAACGTCAGCGCTGGCGAGACACTCCAGCAGTTCCGGGCTGGCGCTTCCCGAGAGCGTTCCAGCGACGCGGGGATGGCTGTCTGCAACGACGCCTTTTCCCTTGTAGGTCGTCACAATCGGCGCGTCGAGTTCTTCGGCGACAGCGAGCAACTCCTCACCTGCGTTCGACACACGAATCCCCCCGCCAGCGAGCACGACTGGTTCTGTGTGTGTCGTGAGCAACTCGACGGCTTCCTCGACGGCGTCTGTTGGAACGTCGAGCGTGTGTTCGCGGGAGTACGTCGATGGCCGTGCCAGCGGAACGCGCTGTTTCAGAAAGCTCTTCGGGATGCCGACACGGACGGGACCTTTCGGTGGAGTCATCGCAACGTCGATGGCGTGCTGTAACTCGACGAGCGTACTCTCGGGGTGTGCAACGACGGTGTTCAGCTTCACCACGTTGTCGTAGGTGTCTGGTGGCGTCTCGTGGATGCCGTCGCCGCCGCGGATGTCAGGGTCAGTCTCGATTGCGATGTGCACGAGCGGAGTGCAGTCGTTGAGTGCGTTCTTCAGTCCGTTCATCGCGTTCATGTCCCCTGGCCCGGGAATGACCACCGTTCCGGCAGGTTTGCCACTCGTTTCGGCGTATCCCCACGCGGCGTGAGAGACGGCCGTCTCGTGGCGACACACGACGAATTCGACATCCTCGCGGTTCCCGATGGTCTCGTTCAGCGGAAGCGTCTGCTTGCCCGGTATCCCAAACAGCGTGTCGATACCGTTCGCAACGAGTTGCTCGATGACTGCGCGGCCGACGTTCATGTCTTCCGTTCTCCCGACGCCCGCATAAACAAACTGGTACGGCCGGGTGAGTATTTGACGTGGCCGGATGAGTATTCTGGACGTTTATAGGGGTTATCGGACCTGAACAGCGACTCTCGCCACGACGTGCGGTGAGACATCTATGATGACGTACGATAATTCCGATATTCCGACGCCACGGAAGCTTGATTAGTCGGAGACAGTGTGTCCCCGTCGGATTCGCCAGCGATACAACAGCATGGTTCTCAGGAGAGACTCTCGAACTGAGTGGAATGACACCGCAGATATGAACGGGAAGTCATCGGGTGTGACCGCGAGTTTTCCGAGCGGCGCTACTGGCTGGTGACAGTACCACTCGTCAAACCCGACGGCTCCACACGACGAGGCTTCGAACAGCTCCTCGTCGAAGAGAAAGACGGTCCCATCTGCGAACAGACTGGTCGGTCCTGTATCCTCCGAAACGGAAAACAGGTATCGCCGTTCCGTTCCGCCTCCCGGTTTCGACACGAGGTAGCCACCATTCCGGATCGACATCCCGACCTGCTCTCGGGCCACAACGGCGAAGAACGTCGCGAGTGCCGCGTCTTTCGTGGCGAAGACCGCCTCGGTCGGGTTGCCCTGCCAGTCTGTTTGCTCGCGGGGTTCGAACGTGCCTATGTCTGCCCTGGTGGTTCCGTGGAACAAAACAGGCTTGTGCTTCGCGAGGTAGGCGAGAAACTCAGAGATCGGATACGACAGACCCGAAACAGTCTCTGTGTCCGGGTGTTTTCGCATCGACTGGTAGTGCGTTTCGAACGCTCGCTTCCGGTCGTCGTCGAACTCGACTGCAGGCTCTGGAAGAAGCAGCCGAAAGAAGAGCCACACTGCCGTCCGGCGGACGCTCTCGATTGACCCCGACAGTGCAGCAGTACCCATTGGTCGTGTACGAGGGAAGTTACAGTGAATGAATAAAAATCAAACGGTGGCGGAACCAGCTCCCGACTCGGTCTCTTGCGGAGCTTTTGCTCAGTCCAGCGCTATCTCATCGATGAACTCCTGTTGGACGAATTCTGACGCTCCGCCAACAGTGAGCCATACCATCTCCATGCTTTTTATGTGCAGCAGCCAACCGAACTCTATGAGTTCTGACTGGATACTCGACGAAAAGCAGTATGCTGGGGAGGAACATCTCGACCCGGAACAGGTTGCAACGTACGACGAGAAGATTCCATTCGACCCGACAGCCGAGATTTCACTGTTGCAAGAATACGGCCTGTCTGCGGGTGATACGGTCGTTGACTTCGGGACGGGGACTGGCGTGTTTCCACTCGCCGTTGCAGACTACTGTAGCCGTGTCGTTGCAATCGACATCGCTGAACCGATGGTCGACATCACTCGACGGAAGGTAGCAGAACAGGCACTCGACAATGTCGAGGTGGTCCACGACGGATTCATCAGCTATCAGCATCAGGGCGAACCCGCAGACGTTGTGTTCTCGAAGAATGCGCTGCACCACCTTCCAGACTTCTGGAAAGTCGAGGCACTCAAAACGGTCGGTGATACGCTCAAAGAAGAAGGGGTTTTCCGACTGCGTGACCTCGTCTACTCGTTCGACCCACAAGACAGTCACGACGAGATAGAACAGTGGCTCGAAGAGATGGAACCAACAGTGTTCACCAACGAAGAGTTACACGCACACTTCCGTGAGGAGTTCAGCACCTACGATTTCCTTCTGGAAGCGATGCTCGAGGAGGCTGGCTTCGAAATCCTCGACACAACGTACACTCGCGGGTTCTACGCCGCGTACACCTGCAAGTGGAACGGTGATCTGGAATAGAAGGATTATCGTACGTTATCATAGAGTTCTCGATCTACGTCGTGGCGAGAATCTCTGTACAGGTATGATAATCCATATAGTGTGGAGTCCACCGGCCGTGTGAAAACGGAGCGCTCATTCGGTTTTGAGGGTGGGCGTGAACAGTCAGGGCTTCAACGGGATATGAATGGGTCAGCAGACGCTACCTCAAGTCGCCATACTTTCGGAAACGAGACTCCGAGTCTGCTCCAGGTACCGCCCGCGTTCGTACTGAGGAATATCTCGCTCGTCCCCTCTCCCGTATCACCGACGTAGATCAGCCGTTCCCGGTCCTGGGGGTGCGAGCGGAGGACATCTGCAGGACGTGCCGCTGGTAACCCAAACCCATCGCCGACCGCTTGCCACAGTTCTCCTCCGTCTGCACTCCGGTACAGTGGGTCACCATCTCTGTCGGCGTAAACATAGATTGACTCCGAGTCGTCCCCAGCGAAATGGACGGTGTGAAGGTAGTACCCATCCAGATCAGGTGTCCGCTCCCACGTGGTAGCGCCGTCGAAACTCTGATACAACCCGGAACCAGTTGCAACGAGCACGTGGTCCGCATCCGTCGGGTTCGTCGCAACCCGGTGGACGTCAGCCCCGACGAGTGCCTCCTGCCACGTTTCGCCTGCATCCTCCGTATACACGAGCGCACCGTGTTCGACACCTGCAACGATTCGTTCTGGCTGCTCCGGATGAATCGCGATCCCGTGGATGTGTCCGTCGTAGAACGGTTCGTGAAAGAACGTCCAGTCGGGCCGACTAGCCAGTGACTCGATTCCGTCGAACGAAGCGAACGTCGCGCCGCCGTCTCGTGACACGTACAGCGCTGGCGGTTCAGTGCCAACGAACACCGTTTCGGAGTCGTGTGGGTGTCGCGTCACACCCCAGACCCACCGGTCTTCGAACCCGACCTGCTCGGTCTCTGCTGTCACGTCGTCAGCATGATGTAATCCCCATCCGCGGAGACCACAGCCGACAAAGACATCGGTCGGGTCGTCTTCGTCCACCGAAATATCACGAACGGCGTTTCCCTCGGCTACCTGGTTGAGTACCTCTACCTCTCCACTGTCCAACCGGGCCACATAGAGTCCGTCTTCTGTTCCGAGGTACAGGATACAGCCCTCGTCAGTACTCATGCACAGTTCTACGACACAGATGGTGATTAAGCTACTCTGAAACGAGTTTTTGAAAAATATAGTTCAGTTTCCACCACGCGCACGTTCGAACATCGCAATTGCCTCTTCCCTGCGGTCGCTGTGGTCGACGATTGGCTCTGGATACTCAGGAGCGTGCATCCTGCGGACACCGGGTTCGAGGTCCGGCCAGGAGTGGATAACGTCGGCAGGAACGCCGTTCAGTTCAGTGACGTACTGCCGGATGTACGTCGCGTCGGGGTCGTAGCGTTCGCCCTGTGTTGTGGGGTTGAAGATGCGAAAGTACGGCTGTGCGTCGGTGCCGGTCGAGGCGGCCCACTGCCAGCCACCGTTGTCGTTGGCCGTGTCGTGGTCGACGAGTTTCTCACAGAACCACTTGTAGCCCTCGCGCCAGTCGACGAGCAGGTCCTTCGTCAGGAACGAGGCAACGATCATCCGCACCCGGTTGTGCATGTACGCCTCTGCACGGAGCTGGCGCATCCCGGCGTCGACGATTGGATAGCCGGTCTCGCCGTCTTTCCACGCCTGGAGCGCCTCCTCGTCAGTTCGCCATTCGATTGGATTTTCGTACGTTTTGAAGTTGGCGCTCACGACATCCGGCCGGTCCCAGAGCACCTGCGTGTAGAACTCACGCCAGGCTAACTGGTCCTGAAACTCGGAGACCGACTCCCGTTCGCTCTCGCTCGTCGCGTCCGCACTCGCCCGGTCGGTCGCCGCGTACACCTCGCGGATTCCGATGGTGCCGTACTTCAGGTGGGGCGACAGCCTCGACGTACAGTCGTCTGCAGGATAGTCGCGACGGTCGGCATAACAATAAATATCGTCTTCACAGAACGACCGGAGACGGTCACGAGCGACGTCGGTTCCTCCCGGTGGCACGTCTGCTTCCGGTTCGTCGAAGCCGAGTTCGTCGAGCGTGGGAACGTCCTCGAAGCGTGTGATACCGTCGAGGCCGTCTACTTCCTCGGCGATGTCACCAGTCGCTCCGGCTGTGTCCAGAGACACCAGTGTGTCAGCCGGGGGTGACTCAGCAGGAGCCTGTTTCGGTCTGTCGTGCCACTTCTTCGAGAAGTACGTGAACACCTTGTATGGGTTTCCGTCGTTGGTCGTAATCTCTCCGGGTGGGTGGTGGACGGCATCGTCGATGCTCCGGCATTCGACATCTGTGAGCTCACGTCGAACCGCAGCGTCACGGTTTCGAGCCAGCCCCGAGTAGTCGCGACACCAACTCACCGCCTCCAATTCGAGCGCGTCTCCCAGCGTTGGAATCACGTGCTCTGGTTGTCCATGAACGAGCAAGAGGTCGCTGTCGTGCTCACGGTACGCTGACCGAAGAGCCGAAAGCGAATCGAGCAGGAAAGAGACACGCGCGGGGGCGGCGTGTGTCAGGATGGTCGGGTCGAACACGAACAGAGGAAGTGTCGGCGCGGACGCTGTCGATGCGGCGAGTCCGAGGTTGTCGTCGAGACGCAGGTCGCGACGGTGCCAGTGGAGATTCATCGTGTATCGGCCTCACTCACGTGCATAGACCGGTTTACTCACCAGCAGTGCCGGGTTCTCGATGGTTGGGGTGACGGCAATATACGGGCGGTCAACTGGACCGAAGACGTCGACGACGCGTCCGACAGTGTCGAGAGACTCGTCGACGAGGCTGGTGCCGATATCCGGATACGTCTCGTCGGTCGTCCGGACGACGACGAGTCCCTGTGCGGTGCCGACGGCGGTGCCAGCACGCTTCATCCGCGGAGGGCTCCGAGATACGCTGCGGTTGCGCCGAGCAGGTCGCTCTTGCTCGCGTCGTCGGAGTCTTTAACGCGAACGCGGCCACGCGGTTCGTACTCGCGCGAGTACGTTTTCCCACGTTCGATGACCGCGTCGTAGCCAACCTGTTGCACCGCTCTGGCTATCTCGTCGACTGTCGGCTCCGAAACTGCTAATTCGTTTGCGACGCGCCGCCCCTCCGAACGCGTCAGGTCGGCGTCGAGGTAGGCGGGCCAGATGATATTATCGACCATACGTGTCTGTCGGGGACGACGGTACAAACCTCTTGTTTCATTAGGCTGGGTAGACAAAACTTGAGGTGTGTACCCGAACGACGACCCGGATTCGCCACGCCCAGAGGAGTGGGATGTACACGAGACACACGTGAATCTCGACGTCGTCCCGACGGTCAGTTGCTCGAAGTGTGGTCAGGAGTGGGAACTAGCGTACGAACTCGACGAACTCCACGCCGGGAACCGCGCAGTTGAGCAGTTCGCTCTCGACCACCACCGCCACACCGGACACTTCCCCGACGACGTTACTCCCTGGATTGCCTCGTGTCAGCACTGTCCTGCTGAAGAGCAGTATCTGAGCGAGCGACCTGCGGTGCGGTTCGCGCGAACGCACGCACGCCACACGCGTCACACTGTTGCTCTCGATGCACCGGAGTCTGCTGGCAGCGACCGAATTGGACCACAGGATGTCTCGGAACGGCGTGAGAGAGACTGACGGACACAACACGTACATATTTCGGGGGCGAAACCCGTGGATATGAGCATTTCAACAGCGGTGGTGCTGGCTGCGGGCGAGGGCACGCGGCTCCGACCACTGACACACAACCGCCCGAAGCCGATGCTACCGGCGGCGAATCAACCCATTCTCCAGCACGTACTGGACGCGCTGGTCGAGGCGGGGATGGAACGAATCGTCGTCGTCGTCGGTTACCGGGGCGAGCGGGTTCAGGACTACTTCGGTCCCCACTACCGTGACGTCCCTCTCGAGTATATTACACAGGAGAAACAACTCGGAAGCGGCCACGCACTCCTGCAGACGCGCCGGGCGGTGGATGGACCGGTGCTGGTCGTCAACGGTGACCAACTCGTCGGAGCGGCGAGCATCTCGCGGGTCGTCCAGGCCTTCGAGGACGGGGGAACCGTGGTAGGCGTCGTCGAGCGGCCGGATGCCAGTCGCTACGGTGTTGTCGAACTCGACGGGCAGCAGGTGTCCGCACTAATCGAGAAACCGGACCGTGAGGACTATCGCCTCATCAACGCGGGTGTGTACGCGTTCGACGAGAGTGTCTTCGAACGCATCGAGGAGACACCACTCCGAGATGGGGAACTGTTCCTTCCTGACGTCATCGAGAGACAGATAGACACTGATTCGGTCCGTGCTGTCCGCCTCGATGGACTGTGGGCAGATGCAACCTACCCGTGGGACCTGCTCGACATCGCGACCGAAATACTGGAGCGAGGACGGACAACGCAGTCGAAACAACGTGGTGGTGTCTGGGTCGACTCCGAGGCGCGAATCCACGATACAGCTGTCTTGCAGCCCCCTGTCGTCGTCGGACCAGACTGTGAAGTTGGGCCCTCGACGGTTGTCGGGCCGAACGTTGCCCTCGCTCAGAACACCACGGTCGGTGCGAACGTGACGCTCGACCGTG
>PUMG01000249.1 GCA_003551265.1 Halovenus sp. | reverse complement strand
TCCACGCCGAAGCGATGCCCGAACTTGCTGCGTACGATGGGGATTTCGACGTTCACGACCCCGAAAGCCCGCTCCGCGAAGCGGGACAGGTCCGTGCGTCGGTCCGTCGCGGACTGCGCATCATCAGGAACACCTACGGCTTCGCCGAGCGAATCCCTGCCGTTGGGTCGAATCTGGTCGAATCGCTCTCGGAAGCCGAGGGAATCGAGGACGTCGCTGGCGTCCCGGGACGGATTCTGGCCGTCCACGGCCGGGTCATGATTCCCGGCGAGCCCGAGTTCGGTGTCAGCCAGCACGTCGCCACGGTCCTCCTCACTGCACGAGCACATGGCAGCGACGCGCGGGCGGCGCTGAACGTCGCCTACGACGCAGACCTCCTGGATGCGCTGGTCGAGAACGGACACACTCCCGTCGAGTTCGACGCCGAAAGAGGCGTCGAAGGAGCGATTGCCGACGCTCTCGATGCCCGCCCAGACGCAGACGTGCTGTATCAGACCGGCGGGTTCGGCATCGAACCGGTGCTGTACATTCTGGGTTCGGACGCACCCGCGGTCGCAAACACTGTCCGTCGCCTCGACGCCTGACAGGGTCGTTTATCATACAGGTTATCGGACCTTTCCACCGATGCCGTGATACGGGTGGCTGCCCAACGATGTACGATGTCCGACCGACTGAAACCCGTCCTCGACGAGAGCTTCTACGGCAACTGTGCTGGCCTGTACGACCTCGTCGCGACGGCTCCCGGCGTGCGGTCGTGGCGCTCACACACGGCGGCGTCGCTCTCGCTCTCTCGGGGTGAGACGGTCGTCGAGATGGGCTGTGGCACCGGTGCGAACTTTCCGTACCTCCGTGAACGCGTCGGCAGCGAGGGCTGTGTCGTCGGTGTCGACCTGGTCTCGGCTATGCTCGAACAGGCCGAGCGGCGAATCGAGCGAGCGGGTTGGGAGAACGTCCACGTCGTACAGGGGGATGCGACGCGGCCGCCCGTTGCGGACGCCGATGCCGTCGTCTCGACGTTCGTCGTCGGCATGCTCGACGACCCGGCTGAGGCGGTCCGAACGTGGATACAGTGTGTCGAACCCGGTGGTCGGGTGACGCTCCTCAACGCTGCTCGAAGCCCTCGCCCGCTGGCGCTCCCACTCAACATCGCGCTCAGGCTGTTCGTCCGGTTCACCGCACCTGGCCACCAGTTTCGTCTCTCCTCGCCGGTTCGCGTTCTCGAACAGCGGTGGGACGACGCCTGCGACGCGCTGTTCGAGGGTACGGTGGACCACCACACGGAGCGCCTCGGTCTCGGTCTCGTGCCGCTTGCCAGTGGCCGTGTCCCGTGAGGGGACTGAGAGAGTCACTCAACGTCACGCTTATTCATGTGTAGGTTTTACACATGAGTATGGTTGCAGAGGAGAAAACCCGGGTTGATTTCAATGCACCTGCGTCGCTCGTCGAGCGAGCAGACACGGTCGCCGATATCCTCGACGTCTCCCGGACGCAACTGCTCATCGATGCGCTGCGTGAGGAGATTGCCGACATTGCCGCGGACGAGAAGTTTCAACAGCGGCTACGACAGGCATTTTACGATGGTCGAATCGAGTACGATGTCGTCGAGTCGATTCTCGGGACCGAGGAAGCGATGCGAATGCACCTGCTCCAACAGTCGCTCGACCGCGATCCACCCGAACCTCGACTGGACCGGGCAATTGCGTCGACGGAGACGTTCTATCAGGGTGGGGTTCCAGAGTGGATTCCGAACGGGGACACGGAGTCCGATGACATGGAGTCACGCTCGTAACGATGGGCGAGCGAGCCGTTGTCGTTGTTGATACGAACACCCTGTTGAATCTCGCCACGCCGGTGGTTGACGGGAGTTCTCACGCACCGACGGGTGAGGACCCGCTGAAAACGCTGCTCACGGTGTACAATGTACACATTCCATCGAGTGTCCTCGGCGAAGTTGCTGAGGCGAGCAACGACGACGATTTGCTCGGTGTTGCGGCTGATCTGGTTCTGGCCGCCTCTCACCGTCTCACGACTCACGATGTGAGCGACGAGCGTACTGAATCTCTTGGATACGGACTCGACCGTGGGGAATCACACGCAATCTGGCTGGCGAACGAACTGTCCGCAGATATGTTCGTGACAGATGAGTTCAACACCACGAACTATCTCTTCGTCTCTCTCGCACTCGACGACCAGAACACGCTGTTCACTACTCCGCACGTTCTCTGTCTTCTGGGAGACCGTGGGCTTCTCGATACCCGGTACGTCCACGCTTTGTTGACGTACTACGTCAAAACAAAACACTGGGACCAGCAGTACGTTTTCCAGTTGCGACAACGGTACCTGACGAACGACACGGAGCAATGAGTCTGTCTCTCGAACTGTTTTATGTGCTGACGACAAACCACCGGTTATGGGAATCGCCCTCACCGGGCACGAACAGGCGGACGTGACGCTCGCACTCACGCTTTCTGCGATGCGCGAGTACAGCGACCCGGCGGCTGTCGTTGGCGACGCCTGTGAGTGGTGTCGCTACGTCGCCATCGTCGACCGCAGTCCACCCGCCGTCAAGAACTTCGCCGAGGCACACGACATCGAGTGGGAGTTCGAGTTCGACGGCGACAAGTGGGAGACGATGGAGCGGATTCGGACCACGACCCCGACTCCGAGACACGTCTTCGTCGGCGTCACCGACGGCGACCGGACGATTGCGATGCACCTTGACTGGGAGTTTCTTACCGCCGAAGAGGCCGCGACAAAAGCTGACTGGCGTGTCGAAGACGACGAGCGCGAGGGACTGTCCTTTCGCGAGCGGATCATCGGGCTGTGGCCGTTCGGGTGAGAGACCGACGGCCGAAAATCCGGGATGTGGTCCGTTCGCATGTCGTGACATACAAATCGGGCATCGTCGTATCCTCTCGTATGACTGACGACAGCACGCGCGACCACGTCGTCCCGGGGAGTGACGAAGAACTCGACACACCGGACGTCCGTGGCTACGATTTCCGCGGAGAGTTCGACTTCTTCGAGATGCTCGATTCGTACGCGACGACAGGGTTCCAGGCGACACAGCTCGCTGAGGCGATCGACATCGCAGAGCGGATGCAAGAAGACGATGCCGACGTGTACCTCACATTCACCTCGAACATCATCTCGTCCGGACTCCGTGAGACGGTGGCGTATCTCGTCCGCGAGGGATACGTCGACGTCATCATCACAACATCGGGCTCGCTGACAGAGGACGTCATCAAGACGGCAAAGCCGTTCAAGATGGGCGAGTGGGACGCCGACGAGGCGACCCTCCGTGAGCAGGGCATCAACCGACTCGGGAACATCTACGTTCCGTCGGACCGCTACGTCTGGCTGGAATCGTATCTGTACGACTTCTTCGAGGACTTCTTCGCCGAAGAGAAGGTTCGGACCCCGACAGCGTTCGCACGCGAACTGGGTAAAACGCTCGACGACGAGGACTCGGTTCTGAAACAGGCCGCAGACAACGACGTTCCGATACACTGTCCGGCGCTGACGGACGCAGAAGTCGGCAACTTCCTCTACTACTACCGCCAGGGCTACGACTCGGATGTCGGCATCGAAATCCTCGACGACTACGACGCGCTCATCGAAGAGGGGCTACTCGCAGGTACAACCGGCCTGATTGCGGTCGGTGGAGGTGTGCCGAAGCACCACGCGATTATGACGAATCTCTTCCGTGGTGGGGCGGACTACGCCATCTACATCTCGACAGGGATGGAAGGCGATGGGTCGCTCTCGGGTGCGCCACCGAACGAGGCCGTCTCCTGGGGCAAAATCAAGGACGCAGAGAAGAACTACACACAGGTCGAGGCGGAAGCCACGCTCGCCTTCCCGCTGCTGGTCGCTGGCGCATTCACCGGTACAGAGTGAAGTTCGGTACAACCGTTCTCTCAGATTCTCACTGTCGATCGGCACCGACTCGTCGACGGCTGCAACCCCGTCGAGGACTGTTCCGTTGGCCAGTCACTCCAGAGAGGAAACCGGATCCACTGAGAACAGATTGTCGGGGTCCCACTGTGTTTTGAGTTCTCGGAGTCGTTCGTTGTTCTCGCCAAGGGCTGCCCGCCGTCTCCGTTCGTTCTCACCGCTCGTGAGAAAGTTCAGCTCCACGTCACCGGTGGTGTATGGCTCCATCGCCTCGTGAAACTCACTGACCCACGTGGTGTGGTCGTCGTCATCTGCTGGGTCCTCCCAGCGCGCCTCTATCAACAGGTGATGGGCGGGTTCGCGGTGTGGATACGCTGTTGCATCCGACGCCGGGTCGGTTTCGGCTCCCAGCCACGGCGAGAGAAACACCGTCGCGCCTGTTGACGGTGCGGCGGCAGCGTATTCGAGAATCGTCCGGGCAGCAGTCTCAGGAATCGTCGCCAGATACTGACTCCGCAGGTCCGTCCGGAGTGGCCCCTCGGATCCTCCTGCCTGCTGGAAACCCGTGTACGTCCGGGGACGCAGGGTGTCAGTCAGCGGCTCTTCACAGTCGCGTATCGGTTCGAGTACCTGTTCACCCTCTTCCGCCGGGCCAGCGTAGAACGCGATGAGCATGGCGACGCGACTGCCGTGCATCTCCGTCGGATACACCGACGCGGCGGGGAGTGCCATACTGCCGAACAGCAGTCGAACCTCCCGGGGAGCGTCGGCCATGAACTCTCGATAGCACTCCAGCACCGCTGGTAGCTTCTCGTGTGGGTAGACGAGCGTTCCGCCGAACACTTCTGGACCGATGTCGTGGAGCTGGAACTCGAAGGACGTGACGACGCCGAGGTTGCCGCCACCACCCCGGAGCGCCCAGAACAGGTCTGAGTTCTCGTCGTCGCTCGCGTGAACGAGCGTTCCCTCCGCGGTCACGACATCCGCCGAGAGAAGATTGTCACAGGCGAGCCCGTACTTCGGACTCAGCCAGCCCACTCCGCCCCCGAGGGTGAGTCCAGCGACCCCGATGTTCGGGTCCTGTCCACCCGGAACCGCGAGTCCGAACGCCTGCGTTTCGTGGTCGAGTTCGCCCCAGGTGGCTCCAGCCTGGACGCGCACCGTCTTCGTGTGGGGGTCGACACGAATTCCCTTCATCTCCCCGAGATCAGCCACCAGCCCACCCTCACAGAGAGCGCTGCCCGAGACGTGGTGACCGCCCGCTTTGACCGACAGTGAGAGCCCGCGCTTGCGGGCAGCGTTCACCGCAGCGATAACATCGGCCACGCCAGCACATCGGACGATTGCAGCCGGTCTGCGGTCAACCATGGCGTTCCACACCGCCCGGGCGTCGTCGTAGCCCTCGTCGTCGGGAGTGAGCAACGTCCCCCTGAGACGGTCGCGGAGTGAGTCATTATCCATACGTCGACGCTCGAAACGCAGGGAGAAAAGCGTTCGTCAGCGTGGATTGGCCTGCCCATCGAGAAACAGCCGAACTGCCGTCTCCGTCTCTTCGCCGGGTTCGAGCCAGGGTGTGTGGCCGTGGTCGTCGAGTTCGACGAACTCAGCGTCGGACATCGCTTCGGCGAGCGGACGGCCGACCTCCGGTGGCCAGAACGAATCCTCCGTACCCCAGATGAACGACGTGGGGCGTTCGATGCCGACAATCTCCTCACGGAGGTCGAACAGCGGATGCATCCGACCGAACGACCCCTGCACACTCTGGAGCGAGCGGAGGCTCTTCTGTCGTCCGGGCAGTTGCGAGCCAGCGACGAGGAGTTCGTAAAACGGCCCTGAAACGGCCGAGTCGTCGACGACGAGCACACGCTCTGTCGCCTGTTTCGCGTTTTCGAGGGGGTCACCACGGCCCATGAGCCAGAAGAGGACGCGGTTTACCCCCCGGACAGTCATCAGCCGCCACAGGAGTGAGAACTCCCTGGAGACGCCGCCGGGAGCGCCGACGAGACACAGGCGGTCGACGCGGTCGTGGTCGAGTGCGAGCAAGAACGCCTGCTGGCCGCCCAGCGAGTTGCTCACGACGTGGGGCAGGCCGAGGTCGAGTTTGTCCAGCAACTCGACCAGGTAGCTCACCATGAAGTCTCGCAGGAACTCGCCACGGTAGCTGGGAGCGCCTGAGAGCCCCCTCCCCGGACGGTCTGGCATGTAGAGGCGGTATCTGTCGGTGAGCGCCGGAGCCATCGGCAGCCAGGTGGCACCAGTGGTCGAGAGCCCGTGTAACAACAGAACTGGCTCTCCGTCGGGATTGCCCGCGACGAGGTAGTGAACCCGGCCGGCTGCGTCCGTCTCGACCACGCGAGAGTCGATGTCGACGTCGTAGTGAGCGGCGAGTTCATCCTGGCGCTTTGCGTACTCTCGTTCCGCCCCGCTCCAGTCTTCGAATGAACGAACGTCCCCGGGTTCTGTCACCGTCGAGTCAGTCATGTGGGTAGGTATGGCCAGACGGCTGATAACAGTTGGTGGTGAGATCGACTCAAACCTCTACGGCAAGCCATTCTGCGCGTTCACCACGTTTTCATCACCGGTTTTGACCGCTGTCCACCACGTCTTCAGCACAGCAATCGTGACCAGTTTCGGTGGTTGTTCAACCTCAATACAGGATTGCATATGTGCGTCGAGATTACGTGGTGGGTGAAAATGTCGCACCGGCTTGCTGGTGGTTTCATTCGCCGCCTCGCGTCCGAACCTGAACTCCAGTCCTTCCTCCCGGTAGTGGTATTTGTAGTCTCCATTTTCCCACCACTGAATATCGAAATACCCACCCCTCCTGTGGATTCCTGGGGTGACAGTGACCCGTGCTGCTCTGATATCTTTTCCGTTCCGCTGTGTGAACGGGTGGCCTTTCTGATACCGGAATCGGACTGTGACGACCCCTTTGCCGAGTTGCTGGCGCATCTGCTCTACGCTCTCATCAATCGCTTCCGAATCGACTGGAGAGCCATTCCCTATCCCCATTACTGGAGTGGGGATTGAGTATCAGCGGGGATGGTTGTCTGATCTTTTGCCTCTTTGAAGCGGTATGCTGCTCTGAGGTGGTTCAGTTCTCGTTCTGCTGTCCGCCAGTGAGAGACGTCGTCGAGTTCATCCTGGTTGAGTTCCCTGTCTGACATCAGGAGTTCCTCTGGACCGGTTGCGTCGTATTTCGCGTTGTACTCTGCGAGTTCCTGTTTTACTCGCTGGAGTTGATCGACAAGCGTGTCACTATCGGCGAGGTGCCTGATCTGTGTGAGAAGATGCCACTCTGGGTCTCGGTTGTACCGTTTTCCAGAGTCCGTCTGATGACTTTTAACGATACCTTCTTCGGCAAGCTTGTTGAGCGTGGTTCTGGCTTTTGTTTCTGAGACGAGCGCTATCTCTGCAATCTCGCCTGCCGATCCCGGACTCGTCGTTCTGTTGACCACCGTACGAATTCGCTCGTCTGCAGTGGTCTCTTTTTTCCACTCTGCGGCTGCAAACTCATCGATATCCTCGAAGTCATCGTCATCGACAGTGAACGGGTCAAGGTCATCCACGGTTACCGGTTCGTCCGGTAGTTCTTCCTCGGTGGGAAACTCGTCGGGCCCGTCAGGAGATGGACGCTCGTCGGTCATACATCATGTTATACTCCGAAGTCACATATATTTTTCTGACACACATATATGCGCTTCGGGAGATGAGTCATACAGAATGATAGCAACATTCGTCAGGATGTTGCCTGCCAGTCTCAGCGCTCGGGGTGTGTCGGCGCGTCGAGCACGGCGTACGTCTCGCCCGTCGCGACGACCGCTCCCGTTCCATCCCAC
>PUMG01000048.1 GCA_003551265.1 Halovenus sp. | reverse complement strand
TCGCTGAGACGACGACGTGGGAGCGCCCACATGGAACGCGCATCGAACTGGAGATGGAAGCGAACATGCGCGCTCGCCAGCAGCTTCACGATTACATCACGCACACGGCAGTCGTCAATCCACACGCCAGAATCGAGTTACGAGAGCCACAGAAACAGTTCAAATACGAGCGCGTCACCGACCAGCTTCCGGCCGAGACCGAAGAGATTCGTCCACACCCTCACGGCGTCGAACTCGGGACGCTCATCAAGATGGCCGACCAGACGGATTCGTACTCGGTTTCGGGCTTCCTCCAGGAGGAGTTCACCCGCGTCGGTTCGAAAACCGCCGACAGCATCATCGACGGCTTCCGTGACAGACACTTCGGCCGCGAGATGACCTGGCGGCCGCCACAGAAACACGAGACAGCAAGTGTCGAGGACGTCGTTGCCGAGGCCGTCGCCAACAAAGGCGCAGAGGCAACCGCAGATTTCGCTTCGGACGTCGCAGACGCTATCGACAGCAAGGAGCGAATCGCACACCACCACGTCGTCGAGATTGTAGACGAAGTCGGCGACGAGACACAGGTCGCGTACGGGACGACCTTCGGTGCGACGGTTCGTGAGAACGCTGTCGAAGCCGCCTGGGAGGCGATCACGGCCGAGCGAGTTTCGGATGTCTACGCGCTGGTGGACGCAGCCACGTCGACACGGAAAGACGATGCGGTTGTTCAGTCGTTCTCTGAGCGACTCGCCGCGAAGTTCGAACCCGGCGAGCGCCATCGGATGCGGCGAGACGACCTTCGGGAGTACGTCGACCGCGCGGCTGACATGACTGAAGAGCGCGAGGAGGCGAAGTTCGGCGAGACCGCCCGTGAAAATATCGTGGACGAACTCTGGGGCGTGGCGGCCCGGGTTCCAGACGACCCGCCACGGATTCACGACGTGGCCGACGACCGTGACACCGCCTCGGCGCTGCTGGAGGCGATGCGGGCGGCCGACATCATGTCGCCCCCGACAGACTGTCTTGCGCCAATCACCGAGTCGCTGATTCAAAAAGGACTTGGCAAGGAGTACGACGCCGACTTCTTCGCAGCGGCGACCCGTGATGCATCAGTTCACGGCGGCGACCCGTTCATCGTCGAGGCAGGAATCGCCTACGGCGGTGACATCGAAGACGGCGGCAACGTAGATGTCCTCCGGTTCGCGACCCGCGTCCCGCTCGTCTACCAGCGTGGAGCGTGTGCCACGACGGACGTGGTCAAGCGTATCAACTGGCGGAACTACGGGCTGGACCAGCCCGGCGGCAGCGGCATCCCGAACGGACCCGTCGTGATTATGATTCACGTCGCCTCGACGAACGTTCCGTTCACGAGCGAGTCGAAAGACGCGGTGGCGAACGTGCCCGAAATCGAAGACGAGATCGAACTCGCCATCCGGGAGGCTGCCCGCGGGCTGAAGAGCTATCTGAACAAACGACGGTCGATGCGCCAGCGCCGTGAGAAACAGAACCAGCTCGCCACCATCCTGCCCGAGATGGCCGAAAAGCTCAGCCGGGTCACCGGACGCGAGCCACTCAACATCGACAACACGATGGCCCGAATCATGAACGACGTACTCGTGGTCCGCGAGCGTAATGGCGAGACGGTTCGACTCGTCATCGAGAACAACAGTGACACGAGCGCGGCACTCGACGTGACCGACATCGTGAGCGCGGAACCGTCGAACGTCAACGGCGCGAACGTTGTCGAGATGGACGGCGAGTGGTTCATCAAGTGGAACACAACAGTGAGCAGCGACGACGAGGCGGTCCTCGAGTACACGCTCGACGCCGACGCGGACTGCGACGTCGCTGTGTCTGGTATCGAAGACGAGAAACTGACGATAGACGCCTGAACCCATGAGTACGAAAAACAACGCCGACGCACAGAGTCAGTTGTTGAGCCTCGCAACCCAGTTCTACGACCAGTTCGCCGACGGTGACGTTCCCAGTATGGAAGTCCCGACACGGACGAAAAACAACATCCAGTACGACGAGACCAGCAACGTGTGGGTGTACGGCGACCGAACGTCGACCCGAAGCGCAAAATCCGTCCGTGGTGCCCGGAAACTCCTCAAGGCGACGTACGCAATCGACTTCCTCGCTCACCAACTCGAAGAGGACCGCTCATCGACGCTGCGTGAGCTGTATTACCTCTCCGAGTCGTGGGACCTCGACGAGGCGCAGTTTTCGAGCCAGGACGAGTCCAACCAGCTCATCGAGGACCTCGAAATCGTCTCGGGCGTCACACGCGAGGACTTCCATATGCGCCCAGAGGAATCCGGCGCGACCGTGATGGGACCGCTGTTGATACGCGAACAGACCCGTCGTGGCGAACGCGAGATTCACTGTCAGGAGGACGTGGGCGAGGGAGGATACCAGATTCCGACCAACCCCGACACCATCGAGTTCCTCGACAACGACGCAGATTTCGTGCTGTGTGTCGAGACCGGCGGGATGCGCGACCGTCTCGTCGAGAACGGCTTCGACGAGGACTACAACGCGCTGGTCGTCCACCTCAAAGGACAACCTGCACGGGCGACTCGCCGTCTCACCAAGCGCCTCCACGACGAACTCGACCTGCCGATTCTCGTGTTCACCGACGGCGACCCCTGGAGTTATCGCATCTACGGCTCCGTCGCCTACGGCTCCATCAAGAGCGCTCACCTCTCGAAGTATCTGGCCACCCCACAGGCGGAGTACGTCGGCATCCGGCCCGAGGATATCGTCGAGTACGACCTGCCGACGGACCCACTGAGCGACTCAGACGTCAACGCGCTCGAATCTGAACTCGAAGACCCGCGCTTTCAGACCGAGTTCTGGCGCGAACAGATACAGCTGCAACTCGACATCGAGAAGAAATCCGAACAGCAGTCGCTCGCTGCCCGCGGCCTGGATTTCGTCACCGAGACGTATCTCCCGGAACGTCTGACCGAGATGGACGTGCTCTAGCCCGTGCGAACAACTGTCATCTGGCCGCAACACGAGAGAGCTTACCGCACAGTAAGCCAGCCGAACCCGAAACAACGCTGTTCGTAACAAATCGGCTCCTCGCCCTGATCAGGGCCGTGGTGAACACAGACGAAAAGCAGAGACAATCGACGAACAGTTCGTACAACAACACGCGGCGGCAGTTCGTCGCCGGGTCCGCTGGCGCACTCGGTGGGCTTGCACTTGGCGGTGGTCTCGTCACTCCTGCAGTGGCTGAACAGGACGACGAGACGAACGGAGACGACGGGACGAACGGAGACGACGAAACTGTCGAACCTGAAGAGGTCGACAGCGAGTTCGAGGACGACATAGACGTACTCACCTTCGCCCGGAGGCTGGAACTGCTCACGGCGGCGTTCTATCAGCAGGGGCTGGACAACATCGGCGAGGAGGGGCTGAACGAAGTTGAGGCACTCGAAGAGGACAGCTACCTGGCGGAGGTCGCATACGAGGAGTTACGGACGATACAGGAACACGAGGAGACACACGCCGACACGCTGGCCGAGGCGATCGAAGAACGCGACGGCGAGCTGGGTGAGGAGCCGGAGTTCGACTTCGGTACTGCTGTGGAAGAGCCTGAGGTGTTCCTCACGACGGCGGTTCAACTCGAAGACGTTGGAGTCTCCGCGTACGCGGGGGCTGCGCCGTTCATCGAGGACGACGACCTGCTGCCATCTGCGCTTGGAATTCACAGCGTCGAGGCGCGCCACGCCTCATTCGTGCGCAGGCTAACCGGTGAGACCGGATTCCCTGATGCAGTCGACGACCCACTGTCACGGGAGGAAGTCGAAGAACTCGCATCGGGATTCATAGTCGAGTAACACGAACTTAGCGTTTTGAGAGTCGTGATGGGGCTCTGTATAACAATACCTGCGCCGGAGTGAGGGAGAGTTGCAATGGCACGAACGAACCTGTCCAACGACGATACAGGCAAGCACGTAATCAACGCCAGCGGCGAAGAGATAGGCGTCGTCAGCGGCGTCTCGGGCAACATGGCCTACGTCGACCCCGACCCCGGGCTGACCGACAGCATCAAGTCGAAACTCGGCTGGGAGGACGTCGACGAGGGAGACTTCGTTCTGCAAGACGAACACGTCATGCGGGTTACCGACGACAAGATTCGACTCAAAGACCAGTACTGACGGACGAAGCAATCTCATAGTGATTATTGCCACTCTGTACCTGCATGCTGTAACGAAAAGCCAGCGATACGTAGTGAAACACCAGTATAGGGATTCTCATACGTCGTCATAGATTTCTCGCTGTACGTCGCAGCGAGAATCTCTGTACAGGTACGATAATTCCTATATGTGTGACGTGGTTACGAAACTAATCGCAATACTCATTATCTGCTCCAGTTGGAACGGGCTGTTGGGCCCTCGCTGTAACGGTCCCATACTCTGTGCAAACGTCGAATATGCGATACATAATTTTATCTTGACATCGAGATAGAAGAGTAGTATGTCTGAGTTCGGCGTGCTGTCGGTGGTACCACCGCTGATCGCAATCGCACTGGCGATTGTGACACGCAAAGCAGTCCTGTCGCTGTTTCTGGGTGTCTGGGCAGGCGCAATCATCTTCACCGAAAGTCTGGGTCTCGTCCAGACGTTCGAGTGGATTGCAGGAGCTATCGTTCTCGGTGGCGACCCGTTCCACGCCCAGATACTCATTTTCACGCTGTTGCTCGGGTCGGCGGTTGCGATGATGTGGCGACTCGGCGGATCCTACGCGATTCGGAACTGGGCGCTCCAGCGCGTCAACACTCAGCGACGCGCCGGGGTGATGACGTGGATGCTCGGTATTGCACTGTTTTTCGACGATTACGCCAACACCGCAGTGGTGGGAAGCACGATGAAGGACATCTCGGATAACCTCTGGATTTCACGCGAAAAGCTCTCCTATCTCGTCGATTCGACAGCAGCGCCCGTCGCAACGCTCGGCATCTCGTCGTGGGTCGCGTTCCAGCTCTCGATGATAGAGCTTGGATACGAAGAGACTGGGCTGCCCGAGGAAGAGATTCCGGGGTCGTTCAGCGTCTTCATCCAGTCGTGGCCGTTCAACATGTACTCGATTCTCGCGATTGTCATGGTCGCCATCATCGTCCTCTCGCGCCGAGATTACGGCGAGATGCTGACTGCAGAAAAGCGCGCAGCGACGACGGGGAAGGTGACGCGTGACGACGCACGGCCGATGCAAGACGTCGCAGGCGACCTGGGTGAGCCACATGCGGCCAACCCGCGGCTGGCGTCGTTTCTGGGACCGATACTCGTGTTGCTGGTCGGCATTCTCGTGACTGCGCTGTGGAGCGGTGGTCTCTTCGAGGGAGCAGGTGTGCAAGCGGCAGTCGAAGAGGCGGACTACGCTCTGGCACTCGTTATCGGCTCGTTCCTGATGGTGCTCTCGACGTACATCCTCGCGTACGTCTACGGCGTCTTCTCGTTGTCGGAGAGCGTCGATACGACAATCGACGGCTTCGGTCTCATGCTCACCGCCGTGACGATTCTGGTTCTCGCCTGGTCGCTCGGTGAGGTCGTCAGCACGCTCGAAACCGGAGAGTACGTCGCTGGCGTGGTTGAGGATTTCGTCACACCGGAACTCCTGCCAGTGCTGGTGTTTTTCACTGCAGCGTTCATCGCGTTCACGACGGGAACCTCGTGGGGAACGATGGCCATCGTCACACCGCTTGCCATCCCTGTCGCCTGGGATCTCGCCGGGAGTCACGACCTCGTCGCAGTCATGGTCGGGATGGTGTTCTCGGGCGCAATCTTCGGAGACCACTCCTCACCAATCTCCGACACGAGCGTCCTCTCGTCGACGTTCACCGGTGCGGACCTCATCGACCACGTTCGGACGCAACTGTACTACGCCGTCACTGTTGCGCTGGTGGTGACGGTGCTCATGCTCGTCTGGGGATTCACCGAGGTGACACCGTGGCTCTTGCTCGTCGCTGGGGTCGTGTTACTCGTCGGACTGGTGTACGGACTCTCCGCGCTTCACGAACGGCTGTTCGACGTCGAACCAAGACAGGAGCCTGCATACGAGACGATTTCCCCTCCCGAAGAAGAATGATATATTTTGGGTGAAGAAAGATCGCACACCTGACGATGGTGCCAGTGGATGACGGTTCGACTGCGACAGCAATAGGAAACGAACTCCGACGCGACTCTCACTCGCCCGGGTATCCGGAATTTTCTTGCAGTGGCGTTGCGTACCCTGTGGTATGTTCGACGAGGACGAACTCGATACAATCCGCGAGTCGGCCGCCGAGTGGGAGCGCGAGCGACTCGACCCGGTTCTCGACGCCTACGGTGAGCGACAGGACCGGTTCGCAACCGTCTCCAATATGGAGGTTGACCGACTGTACACACCCGATGATGTTGCAGACCTGACGTTCGAGGAGGACCTCGGATTCCCCGGTGAAGCGCCATTCACCCGCGGGGTGTACCCAACGATGCACCGCGGCCGGACGTGGACGATGCGCCAGTTCGCGGGTTTCGGTACCGCTGAGGAGACCAACGAACGGTTCCACTACCTCATCAGGGAGGGTCAGACTGGTCTCTCGACGGCGTTCGATATGCCGACGCTCATGGGTATCGACTCCGACCACCGGATGAGTCGGGGTGAAATCGGCAAGGAGGGAGTCGCTGTCGACACGCTGCGCGACATGGAGATTCTCTTCGACGGCATCAGTCTGGATGACGTCTCCACCTCGTTCACCATCAACCCGAGTGCGGTTGTCATCTACGCGATGTACATCGCGCTGGCTGACCAGCAGGGTGTGCCGCGCGAACAGATTCGAGGCACGCTTCAGAACGACATGTTCAAAGAGTTCATCGCGCAGAAAGAGTGGGTCGTCCCGCCAGAGCCGTCGTTGCGAATCGTCACCGACATCATCGAGTTCTCCGTCGAGAACACGCCGAAGTTCAAGCCGGTGTCCATCTCGGGGTATCACATCCGCGAGGCTGGCTCCACCGCTGTCCAGGAGCTGGCGTTCACGCTCGCCGACGGGATGGCCTACGTCGAAGACTGCATCGACCGTGGAATGGATGTCGACGAGTTCGGTCCGACGCTCTCGTTTTTCTTCAACTCTCACAACACGCTGTTCGAGGAGGTTGCCAAGTTCCGTGCGTCCCGACGCATCTGGGCGCGGGTGATGAAAGAGTGGTACGACGCAGAAACCGACCAGGCCCGGATGCTGAAGTTCCACACACAGACGGCGGGACAGTCGCTGACCGCCCAGCAGCCACTCAACAACATCTCCCGGGTGACGGTACAGGCACTCGCGGCCATCCTTGGAGGGACACAGAGTCTGCATACGAACAGCTATGACGAGGCGCTTGCGCTCCCGAGCGAGGAGGCCGTCCGGGTCGCGCTGCGGACACAGCAGATACTCGCGGATGAGTCCGGAGCTGCCGATATCATCGACCCGCTGGGTGGTTCGTTCGCCATCGAGTCGCTCACAAACGAGGTCGAAGCGGAGGCGATGGCGTACATCGAAGAGATACGCGAGATGGGCAACGGGTCGATGCGCGATGGTGTGTTGACCGGCATCGAAGACGGCTACTTCCAGCGTGAGATTCAGGACGCTGCCTACGAGTATCAGGAACGAGTCGAGCGCGGTGAGGAGACGGTTGTCGGCGTCAACGCCTACGAAATCGAGGAGGATACACAGCCAGATATCCTCACCGTGGACGAAGAGACCGAACGCAGACAGCTAGACCGTCTGGAGGCGGTCAAAGCCGAGCGAGACGACGAGCGCGTCGAAAGTGCGCTCGAAGACGTCGACAAGGCGATACACAACGGAGACAACGTCGTCGGACCCGTCGTCAAGGCGGTCAAGGCGTACGCGACGATGGGCGAGATAATGGGCGTCTTCGAGGACCACTACGGCTCCTACCAGGAGACGATACGCGTTGCATGACAGAGACGTATCAAGAGATGGTGGCCGCACGGGCTGGCAGTGGCCGCAAACTATATACTTCGCTTGTGGGTTGTGAAACACAATGAGCACACGCGTGGCCGACCGCGTCGACGACTGGGACACACGGTCGTTTACCGGCGGCTATCACACCCTGGACGAGTTTGCCAGTGAGGAGTTCTCGGGTGTGATTCGAGCAAGTGGTGCAGAGCTGTACATGACCCGGGGGACGGTCGTCGGCGTTCGCCACGGCTCGCTCGAAGACTTCGAAGACGGGAGTGGGACCGCCTACGAGGCTCCAGCTCCCGGGCTCCCGTTGCTGGCGGTGATGCAGGAGGCGAACGGCGAGGTGCAGGCGCAGTACTACAGCGAGAAGACCGCCATCTCCGAGGTCGATTCGACGCTCAGCGACGGCGGGTTCACCGGGTACATCGAACTGGCAGAGAACGTGCTGAGTGGGGATTACTACGTCGTCTACCACGCCGGAGAGTCGACGAGCGTCGGGTTCGTCGGTCAATCCGGCCGACTCATCCACGGCGACGAGGCGTTCGAAACCGCAAACAACGAGGTCGGTATATATCAGGTTCGGCCCGCAGACATCGAACCCGTCGAAATTCCCGCTGTCGATGGTCACTCTTCGAAAGGGTCCACTGCGGTGAGTGAGAGTGACGAACGCGAAGTCGACACTGAGGACGCTCGAGCGACGGACGAGAACCAGCCGGAGGGCACACAGTTGCCACCGGAGGAGGCAGACGAGTCAGAGACAGCGGATTCCGAGACTTCGGAGCCTCGGAGAGATAACGAGCAATCCGTCGAGACCGGAACTGAGCAGACTGCCGAAGCAAGTACCGAGCAGTCTGGCACAACGGAGCACGAACAGACCGTCGAGACCGGAACTGAGCAGACCGCCGAAGCACGTACCGAGCAGTCTGAGGAGACGAGAAGTGAGCGGGGAGTCGACGAGCGAGCAACGAGTAGTGGAGAGCAGCGAGACAGACTGGGACGAGACGGGCAACAACGGGAGGAACAGCGGTTACCAACTGAGTCTCCCCCAGACCAGACCTCTGCTCGGAAAGGAACTGTGTCGGTCAAGGAGATTGATGTCGAGACCAGAGCGATTCCGTCAATCGACCCAGCCAGAACGGCTGACCCGAACGACAGCACTGAGAGGCACACAAGCACGCGCTCACAGCAAGCCGACACCCAGAGCGACAGTGACAACGAGCGAGCACAGACGACCGACGCTCATACAGCGTCCGCAGAGACTGCGCGTCTCGAAGAACTCCAGGCACAGCTTCAGGCGCGTGAGGTCGAAATCGAGGGGCTGGAGTCGGAACTCGACAGGACGACGAAACAGTACGAAGACGTGCGTGCGAAGCTAGAGACCGCAGAAGGAGAACGCGACGAACTGGCAAGGGAAGTGGAGCGTCTGGAGAACGAACTCGACCGGCTGGAGGCGGAGTTCGGTGCGGCAACCGACGGCCAGCAACGGATGGCCGGGGCGACAGCGCTGGCTCAGACGGACATCTTCCCACGGTATAACTCAAAAAGCGATGCGACACTGAAGAAAGCACACGGTGGAAGCCACCGCCGCGAGAAAGTCTCAGAGAACCTGCGTCTCGAAAAGAACACACAGTTCGACGAGAGTTCGGTTTCGGTCAACGGTCAGACGTACACAGAGTTCCTCGACTCGACGCTCGAGTACCAGTTCGTCGAGTGGGTTATCGGTGACCTTCTGTTCGAGATACGCGAGACGGGCAACGAGAAGTCGCTCAGAGACCTCTACGACGCGTTACCGGTCATCGACCGGGCTGATCTCAGCGGGACAGTCGACGTTGTCTACACCGAGGATGGACAGGAGACGCGGTCACAGGAGTCGTTCGACATCGTTCTCCGTAACCGGATGGGCGAGCCCCTCATCGTGGCGAACCTCAACGACTCCCGCGAGGGCGCAACCGAGTCGATGATGGAACAGCTCGTGCGCTCGGCAGAACGGGTCGGCCAGACGAACGATGGCTTCGCGGGGGCGTTTCTCGTCACCCGAAGCTTCTTCGAGCCCTCGGCGCTCGAAACCGCAGACGACGCGACGAAAGGCGGACTGTTCAGCCGGGACAAGCGCAAGAGCTACGTCAACCTCTCGCGGAAGACCGGCTATCACCTCTGCCTCGTCGAAGCTCGTAACCGGAATTTCACCCTGTTAGTTCCAGAACTCTAGGGATTATCGTACGTCATCATCGATTTCTCGCGGTACGTCGCAGCGAGAATTGCTGTACAGGTACGATACTCCCTATATAGGCTGCTACTCTACTTCGGGCGCGCTCTCGATTTTCATCCCGTCCAGTTTGTCGACGATGTGGTCGACTTTCCCGTCGAGTTCGGCGACGAATTCGTCTGTGTCTTCGGTCGTAATCGCACCCTGGCTGGAGGGCTCGATAAGGTTCTCTTCCTCAAGTACTCGAAGCGAGTACCTGACCTTGTGGTGGGGATAGCCTGTCTCGTTAGACATCTTCACGATTCCAATCGGCTCGTTCTCGATTACCATCCGCAGCACCTGCAGATGACGTTCCAGCATATCGACTTCTTTTTCCAGTCTGTCTATCATGGCATGTGTTAACTAGTATTGCCATCATTTAAAAGTTGCTGTCGTGTGAGCGGATTTCCGATTGTTCCGCCAATGAACGGAATAGGCGGTCAACAGCTGGTTTTAAGACCCATTGAATGGAACGATATCGACTTCGATTGTGATGTGTTAGCGTAACGTTGCAGCAACGTAGATATAAATCCTTGGAATCGGCGACTCCATCGTTCCGACAGTAACGTGTTTGTGAGTTATCAGCGCAGGACCGTAATCGGTTTAGCCGGGTGGCGGGAATGTGCCGATGATGACCGTAACAATCGTCGGCGCACAGCTCGGAGACGAGGGCAAGGGCGGAATCGTCGACCTGTTCGGCGAATCTGCCGACATCGTCGTCCGGTATCAGGGCGGTGACAACGCGGGTCACACAGTCGTCCACGACGATACGGAGTACAAACTCTCGCTCGTTCCAAGCGGCGTCGTTCGCGGCAAGACCGGTGTTCTCGGCAACGGTTGCGTCGTCAACCCACGGACGCTGTTCGACGAACTCGATGCGGTTCGCGACCGTGGTCTCGAACCCGACGTACGAGTTGCACGGCGTGCACACGTTATCTTCCCCTATCACCGCGCGCTCGACAACATCGAGGAGGATGCCAAAAGCGAGAGTAACCAGAAAGTCGGCACAACCGGGCGCGGAATCGGCCCGACGTACGAGGACAAAGCCGCTCGCCGTGGTATCCGTATCGGTGACCTGACCGAACCCGACGTGTTGCGAGAGCGACTGGAGTACGTCGTACCCCAGAAGCGCCGTGTCGTGGAGGACGTTTTCGGGGTGAGCGTCGACGAAGCCGCTTTCGACGTCGACGCACTCTTCGAGGAGTACAGCGGCTACGGCGAACGACTCGAAACTGAAGAGATGCTCGTCGAAGGGGGAGAGTTTCTCGCAGCACGACTCGACGAGGGAGCGAACGTCGTCTTCGAGGGGGCACAGGGGACGATGATAGACATCGACCACGGTAACTACCCGTACGTCACGTCGTCGAACCCGACTGCAGGCGGCGCGGCCACAGGCACGGGTCTCGGCCCGGCCGTCGTCGGAGATGGTCACGTCGTCGGCATCGTCAAGGCGTATCTCTCGCGCGTCGGGAGCGGACCGATGCCGACCGAACTGGCAGGTGTCGTCGGTGACACCCCTGGCTACGACGGTGACGGAGACGCCGTCGAGGAGGAACTCGCCGAGTTCATCCGCGAGGAAGGCGGCGAGTACGGCACAGTGACTGGTCGCCCGCGTCGGGTTGGCTGGCTCGATATGCCCATCCTCCGGCACGCGGCACGCGCCAGCGGGTTCACCGGGCTTGCAGTCAACCACATCGACACGCTGGCGGGACTCGACGAGTTGAAAGTCGGCCACTCCTACACGCTCGACGGCGAAACGCGATACTCGGTTCCGGCGACGACCGAGCGCTGGGCACAGTGTGAGCCGAACTACCGGACGTTCGACGGCTGGCCGGACGTCGACTGGGACGAGGTAGCGCGAGAGGGCTACGACGCGCTCCCCGAGAACGCACGAACCTATCTGGCCTACCTCAGCGACGAACTTGACACGCCGATATACGCCGTCGGTGTCGGTCCTGCCCGCGAGCAGTCTCTCGTTCTCGAACACCCGTTCGAGTGACACGGCAAACACAACGCCCGTTCGAGTGATGCGATAAACACAACTCCTTTTGCTCGGCCGTGTGTGTACGCACGTATGAAGGAGACGTTGATGGACATCCTGTGCTGCCCACTAGACAAACACGACCTCGACCTTGACGTGGACGAACGCGACGGTGAGGAGATTCTCTCCGGGACGATCACCTGCACGGAGTGTGGTGAGACCTATCCAATCGAAGACGGCATTCCGAACATGCTGCCGCCGGACATGCGCGAAGAAGCAACAGCGTGAGAGCAGCGGTCAGAGCGCTTTGGGCCCTGAACACTTTTCTATCAGCCCCTCTCACACTCACCTGTGACAGAGGAGTTACCTGTGCACATCAACAGGGAGGAGCTTCACGCCCTGGACGTGCCGACATCGTTCGCGTCTGCCGGCGGGTTCGACATCCGGCTCATCAACCACGGTGAACCACTCCGCGTCCACCTCCACCTCGACGATGCGCTCTCGACGGTCGCCTCGGTTGAGGCGAGTAACCACTACGTCGAGCGGGACACTGAACGCTACGTCCGTGTGAGTGTCGACGAAAGCAGACTCAACCAGCAGGCGACGCTCGGGAAGCTGAAGGTGGTCTCGGGCTACGGCGCAGAGACTCGGTGGATAGACATCGAACTCACCGAGCCAGACCCCGAATCCGAGTCGGTGACTGTCGACGAATCCCTCGCCCAGCCACAGCCGCGAGAGCCACAGTCGGAGCCGCTCGTCGAGAATCCCGCCGCTCTCGTGCTCGGACTCGGGCTAGTTGCGCTCGTCGTTGCACTCGTTGCTGTCGTGTTCATTCAGGAACCAGTCGTCATCGTCGGTGCGCTGGTCGTCCTGGGCGGTGTGATGCTCGCGCTGTATTTCCTGCTTCGCGATAATCCACGAGACATATAGCGGCTGGCATCCAACCGGCACGTATGCCAAACTATCCGACCCACTCGCGGTGGGGTCGAATCGGCGCGGTCGTGATGGCGCTCGCCGTTGGTGGCGGACTCTTCGCAGCGTTTGCCTCCCCTGTGCTCGCGGTTGCTGGCGCAGTCGGCGCGGCGATGACGACGTTCGTGGGTGCTATCTTTCCCGATGTTGACCACCACAACTCGATACCGCGAAGGAAAGCGGTCTGGGCACTCCGGATACTCGTCTGGGTTGGGGTCGTCTCGCTGGCAATTTTAGCGTGGAATCCACTCGTCGACGCAGTTGAGACTGCCGTCGTCGTCCCCGGCGAAGCAGCGCTCGCAGAAGGTCTCGACAGTTCAGTCGACCTCCCACCTGGATTCGTCGCCAGCGTGGTCGTCTTGCTTGCAGGGTTCGTTCTTGCTGGACTTGTTGACCCAGTTATCGGGTACGTCACCGGGCCACACCGTGGCTGGACACATAGCGTCCCCATCACGTTCGCACTGACGGCCGCGCTCGTGGGTATCGTCTGGGTGCTCACCGGTCCCCTGATTCTCGAAGATGGACTCGGGTTTGAACGGCGCGCGGCCGCCGTCAGCGTCGTCGGCACGTTCTTCGTCGGCATTCTCGTCCACCTCGGACTCGACGGTGAAATCTGGTAGCTATACTGCCGAACGCAACGCAATCCGTGAGCGTCTGCGGCACGTATCACTCCCGTTTGGCTTCGACAATCTCTCTCAGCGATTCTGCGACAGCCTCGGGCTCGCGACACTCGTACAGTTTGAGCACGCCACCGCTGTGTTTTGGTGAGATGACAATCGTTCCCCGCCCAAACAGTCCCTCGCGGGTGCGTACGTGTGCCGAGACGTCTGCGATATCTTCCGTTCGAACCTGCTCGACGGTCAACCACGGGAAACGCTTTCTCCTGATGACTCGCTCGCTCGTGATTATGTAGTGATACCGAAACCCGTCTGAACCAACAGTTCAAGCACCGTCCCCAGAACCAGTGCAATCGCCACCGCCGTCGTCCGGGTGATGTTCGGCGCTAAGGCCATGAGAGTGACGGAAAAAATAACGAGACACACTACCTCGAAGACGAACAGGTCCCATCCCTGTCTGATGTCGTGCACGACTGGTTCGTCTGGCTCAGGGAGCTCTGATCTGGGCTCCGGTGGCACACTCATCTCCCTCGCCACTCGGGCTCTCGGTCTTCGAAGAAGGCGTCGATACCCTCGTCCTTGTCGGCGGTCGAAAACAGGGCGGCGAATAGCTCCGCCTCGTACTCGATGCCCGCTTCGAGGTCCATGCGCGAGCTGGCTTTGATGGCTTTCTTGCCGATTTCGAGCGCGACCGGACTCTTCGTCGCCATCGCTTCGGCCAGTCCGTACACCTCCTCGTCGAGTTCGTCCTCGTCAGCACAGACGATGTCGACGAGACCGATGTCACGGGCTTCTTCTGCGTCGATGAGTTCACCCGAGAGGATGAGACGCATTGCCTGGCCCTCCCCGACGAGACGCGGAAGGCGCTGTGTTGCACCGCCGCCGGGGACGATGCCGAGGTTGATTTCGGGCTGGCCGAGTTTCGCTCGTTCGTGGGCGATTCGGACGTCACATCCCTGGGCGAGTTCTGACCCGCCACCGAGCGCGTGACCGTTGATACGGGCGATGACCGGCTGGCGGAGGTCGTCGACGACCTCGTACACCCGTGGGCGTTTGGAGGCTTCACGTTGCTCGATCGCGTTTCGCTCGCGCAACTCGCCGACGTCTGCTCCCGCGACGAACGCCTTCGCTTCGTCTGACCCGGTCAGAACGACGACGCGCACGTCGCTCGTTTCGATGGCCGCAAAAATCTCTTTGAGTTCGCGCCGTAACTGCCCGTTGAGCGCGTTTCGAGCGTCGGGACGGTCGATGGTCACCGTGGCAACTCCGGCAACACGGTCACCGACAGTCGCGTTTACCAGATCGCAGTCCTCAGCCAGCGTTTCGATCTCTGCCGCCCCGTCTACGTGTTCGTCTGTCATTGTCTTACGTGTTCATCGCGGCTCAACATAAAAGGGGTTTTCTGTCACAGCGCAGGTGTAGACACTGTGGTGTCTAGTTGCTCTTCTCGTCTCGTGGCTGACCGCGTGGGAGTTCCAGAAAGAGCGACTCGTAGTCGTCTTCGAGGCTCGTCGCCGTCGGGTCTGCCTCGGCTTTCAGCTCGTCGACGCGCTCTTTGAGTTCCTGATACTTCTCAGTATCTTCCAGTTCGGACGGAGATTTCTCGGCTTCGAGCGTCGCTTTCTTCGCGGTGAGCGAGAACAGTTCCTGAACGGTCTGGCTGTACTCCTCGCGCTCGTCCAACTGCTCGATGACGTCAGCCAGATCCGCTCGGGTGACCGGCTTGGTCAGATAGTCGTCGAAATCCATTCCGAGAATGTCGAAATCCGGATCCACCGCAGTTACCATGACGACCCGACATCCAAGTCTTCGCTCACGAATCCGTTCGAGCACCTCGTCGCCAGAGCGGTCCGGCATCTGCCTGTCGAGGAAGACGACGTCAACCTCCTCGTCGACACGCTTCAGCGCCTCGTCACCGCTGTATGCTGTCCGTACGTCGTGGTCCATGGTCAGCCACGTCGTGTACAGGTCTGCGATATCACGGTCGTCGTCGACGACGAGCGCTGTAATATTCTCGGTCATGTATCCCTGGTTCAGTTCTGGTGGTCAGATGGCGAGGGGGTAATAAAACAGTTGGGAATTACAGGGATTATCGTAAGTCATCAGAACGGGTCGGCAGACACTTCACCGTTGCATCCCATTCTGGTGTATGGACGACGGCGACCCGACGCAGATTCGTTCGCTCGCAGTCACCGTCGAAGATGTCGTCACGGCCGTGGAGCTGAACCGGACAACCTCCAGACGGGCGGTGTTGAGGGTCACACCTCCGTTCAACGGCCGCATGCGTGCGCGCTTGCACGTCGTCCTCGACGGACGTTCTGACGTTCATCCCACGGCGACTGCCCCGATACACATCGACCCGGAGAGACTGTTGACAGCGGACGCCCCATCGTACCCGACGGCGGTCGAAACAGAAGAGCAGTTACGCGAGGACCCTGCTGAGACATACACTGTCGACCGCCACCACGAACGCCACGTCGCCGCGGTGAACGACTGGCGCGCGAACCTCGCGGACGCGTTCTGTGACCGTGTTCGTATCCAGACGAACGCTGGTCCGCACGAAATCGAGGTCAAAACGCTCGGTGACCCACCCGCGAGGAATCACTTCACTGAACCGATGAAACGCGACGAGAACGGCGGATAAATTTTTTAACTGTCTCTCGTGCTGTTGTAAACGATCTCTCTTGCTCGTTATCTCACGTATACCGCGATAAAACCGTCCAAAACAGAGCGAACGCTCGACCGGTTATATAGGGGTTACAGGTGTAGCCTGTTTCAGATACCATGTCAAGTTCCTCCCTGACCGAGATGGACGCACTGGTCCGGTCGGCATCAGTCCCCAGCGTCTCCCGGGTCCTTCTCCGACCAATCAAACAACTCGCGTTCTGGACAGCGGTCGTCCTCCCGTTCATGCACATCTCGCTGCTCGTCGCCGGTCTCGAATCACAATCGATGCTCCTCGCGTTCGTCGGCCTGCTCGCGCTCAACGTCGTTTCCCTCTACGTCGGCCATCCCCATCGCCGAGACTGATATTCGCAGTCCGTCTGAGGGGAAGTCATAGGAATTATTGCGACTCTGTACCGCCATGGTGCAACGAGAAGTCAGCGACACCGCGTGAAACACCGGTCTGTGTGACGTGGTCGCGAAACTACTCGCAATAATCACTATCAGTAGAATTCCCGGACGAGGTCCATCGCACCGTCTGGAGCACCGTCTGGAATTTCTGCCATGTTTTCGGTGACTCCTTCGCGTTCTTCCCAGGGGACGCTGTTCTCGTCCTGGTAGAGGACACCGATGTACTCTTTGTCACCAGCGAGAATCTTCTCACGGGCCTGGGAAGGGTCGTTGCGGTTGTGGTCCGTTTCGGCGAGGTCCTCGATTGTGTCGCGGAAGTAGTCGTACGTATCGACATCGTTGAACGTCACACACGGTGAGTAGCAGTTGACGAAGCCGAAGCCGTCGTGTTCGACCGCTGCTTTGACGATTTCAGTGTGGCGTTTCGCATCCGAAGAGAACGACTGTGCGATGAACGTCGCACCCGCAGAGAGTGCAAGCGCAAGCGGGTTCACTGGCGGCATGTTGGGCCCTTCGGGCGTCGTCGACGTCTCGAAGTCCTCGCGCGAAGTGGGCGAAGCCTGTCCCTTGGTGAGTCCGTAGATGCGGTTGTCCATCACGACGTAGGACATGTCCACGTTCCGGCGGACCGCGTGGACGAAGTGACCGGCTCCGATGGAGAAGCCGTCGCCGTCCCCGCCAGCGACCATCACTTCGAGTTCGGGGTTGGCGAGTTTCGCACCGATTCCCACGGGGAGCGCCCGGCCGTGGACGCCATGGAGCGCATACGAGTGCATGTAGCTCCCGATCTTGCCCGAACAACCGATTCCTGCGACGATGAACGTCTCGTCCGGGTGGTTGCCCGTCTCCGCGAGTGCTTTCATCATCCCGTTCATCGTCCCGAAGTCACCGCACCCGGGGCACCACGTCGGCTGGGTGTCGGATTTGAAGTCTATGAACCGTGTCTCTGAACTCATGCTTTCACCTCCTGTGGCGCAAGCGCCGCCTCGATTTCGTCGGCCAGTTCGTCTGCCTTGAAACGGACGCCGTCGAACTTGTTTATGCGCTCGACACGTGTAAGCACATCGTGTTCGAGCACGTTCGCGAACTGCCCTTTCGCGTTGCACTCGACGACAATCGTCGTCTCTGCCGCTTCGATTTCGTCTGCGAGGTCCGGTCGCGGGAACAGGTACGGAACTGAGATGAACCGAATGGAGATGTCACGGTCGTCGAGGAACTCGAGCGCCTCGCGTATTGCTCCCTCGTTTGAGCCCCACGAGACGACGAGCGTTTCGGCCTCGGAGTCACCGAACTCGCGGTAGTCCCACTCCTCTTGCTCTTTCGCGGTTTCGACTTTCTGCTCGCGCTTTCTGACCTGCTCGACCCGGACCTCCGTGTCCTCGGTTCGCCGTCCGAGACCGTCGTGCTCCAGACCGGTCGTCATGTGTGCGCCGCCTTTCGTTCCCGGGAGTGCACGGGGGCTGACACCGTCGGCCGCCGGGAAGTGTGGCTGGAAACGACCCTGTTCGTCGAGCCAGGTGTCGATCGTCTCCTCGTCGACCAGCTTTCCACGTTCGATTTCGACATCGTCCATCTCGAACGCCTCCGGGGGGAACGTCTGTTCTGTCACCGCAAGCGCGAGGTCGGAGACGAGGTACACCGGTATCTGGTACTTCTCGGCGAGGTTGAACGCCTCGACGGTCTTCCAGAAACACTCCGAGATGGTCGTTGGCGCGACGACGAAGCGGTCGATTTCGCCGTGGCCGCCGTAGAGCACCATGTTGAGGTCGCCCTGTTCCTGTTTCGTGGGCATCCCCGTCGAGGGCCCCGCACGCATGACGTCACAGATGACCAGCGGCGTCTCGCTCGTCGCCACCAGTCCGAACGTCTCCGTCATGAGGTCGATTCCCGGTCCCGAGGTGGCTGTCATCGAGCGTGCCCCCGCGCGGGCTGCTCCGAGCGCGAGGTTGATGGCTGCGAGTTCGTCCTCCGCCTGGACCACTTTCCCGCCGAAGCGCTCGATTCGACCGCTGAGGTACTCCATCACGTTCGTCGCCGGGGTGATCGGATAGCCTGCGTAGAACTTACAGCCTGCCGCGATGGCGCCCATCCCGATGGCCTCGTCCCCGTTGAGCAAGACGTAGTCTGCGTCGGTGGTCTCGATATCGAAGCCGTAGTCGTAGTCGAACTCCTCGGCTGTATACTCCTGTCCGAGCAGGGCGGCTTTGCTGTTGTTCTCGACGATTGCTCGCCCCTTGTCGCCGAATCGCTTCTCGAGCGCCGAATCGAGGTTCTCGATGGGAAAGTCCATCACCTCGCAGGCGACACCGAGCGCGACGACGTTGCGCATGATTGCGCCACCAGCGTCCTCGGCAAGACTCTTGAGCGGCACGTCGAGCCCGATCATATTGTCGGGAATTTCGACGCCCTGCATCGTGGTCCGCTCGCCGTCGTAGATGATGACACTCCCGTCGTGGAGTTCGTCCATATTCTCGTCAATCGTTCGCTGGGTCAACGCGATGAGGATGTCCAACCGGTCGACGACGCTCTCGACGCGGTCGACCGACGTCCGGACCTTGTAGGCCGTGTATCCACCACGGATACGTGAGGCGAAGTCCTTCGAGGTGTAGACGTGTCGTCCTGCGCGCGAGAGCGCCTGTGCGAAGATTTTCCCCGTTGAATCGATTCCATCGCCGGCTTCGCCGCCGATGGCCCAGTTCAGGTCTTCGGGCATATTACTTCAAATATCCGGGGGCTGAACGAAAAGCCTTCTGTCATCGCCCTCGTCGTGGCGGATGACTGGAACGAAAGTCCCTTGCTCGTGTCGTCGAAACAACGGTGTATGGACAACACTGCTGTGACGGTCACTGCGATACGCGAGGTGGGTCCGAACGCAATCGCACTCGACGTGGAGACACCTGCCGACTTCGACGCTGCACCCGGCCAGTTCGTCAAACTCGTGCTGACTGTCGACGACGAGGAGTACTCCCGCTTTTACACCATCTCCTCGCCCACTGTCGAGGAGACGTTCGAACTCACTGTCGGTATTGACCCCGGAGGGGACGTGACTCCGTTGCTCTCCAGCCTTTCACCAGGAGATGACATCGTCGTCTCGGGACCCTACGGGAACGCGTACTACGAGGGGGAAACGCAGGGCTGCCTCGTTGCCGGTGGGCCAGGCATCGGCCCGGCTATCGGTATCGCCGAACGTATCCTCGCTGACGGTGGGACGACCGCTGTTGTCTACCGGGACGACGAGCCAATCCACGAAGACCGACTGGCTGCTGTCGAGGCTGACGGTGCGTTCGTGGCCGTTCTCGAGGAGTCAGAGTCACTCTCGACTGCGGTCAATTCGGCACTGGCGACGCTGGAAGGTGATATTGGAGACGTACAGCTGTTCGTGTATGGCTTCGCGGCATTTCTCGACGATGCCATGACCGCTATCGAGGCCGCCGGTGGCGAGTATGACCGGGCGAAAGTAGAGAACTTCGGCTAGCACACGACAGCGAGGGACCGGTCACACTCGCACGTCCCAGTACGAAACCGACGCCAGATACCGGCCGAGAGGGGTCCACCCAACAGCGTTGTCGACTTTCCGGAACCCCGATGCAAGCACGTTCGGAATCTCTCGGTAGAGTCCGTACGGGAACACCCAGTCGTGTTCTGCGCCGTGCAGTGTGAGGTTGGCGCTGTCGAGCATCTCCTGTACCTCTGTGCCGGAATACAACCTCGAACCCATCGGAAGGGTCCAGGTGTACAGCGACCGGATGGAGTATCGATTGAACGTATCGAAGAAGATTTGCTCGCGTGAGACACGACACATCTCAGTTAGAAATCGTTCAGGAGTGTCCACGAGGTGGAAAAAACGCATCGCAAACACGGTGTCGAAGTGGTCGTCGGGGAACGGGAGTCGACCGGCGTCGCCACGCATGTATTCGAGTTGTTCATCGACGCCCGCTGCCTGTGCGCGGCGGCGCCCCTGCTGTAACATCGCTTCGGAGATGTCGAGTCCGACGATGTCGGCACCTTCTTCGGCGAGCATCGTGGTGAACCGTCCGGTGCCGCAGGCGATTTCGAGAACCCGTTTCCCCTCGACCGGCCCGACCGCGTCGAGGACTGCCCGCTTCTCCCGATTGTCGATCAGACGGCCACCGCGAGAGAACCGCTTGTCGTCGTAGGATTCGGCCACGTCGTCGGCCTGATACCAGTCCTGTCCCTTCACGCTACCTCTGTTTCGAACTCCCTCCGTTAATAATGAACCGATACGAGACGAGTGTGATTCACCGAATCGAGATAGGCGGGATTTTTCACCGGTGACGACGACCCAGAGAGTATGCGCGTCGCGCTCGTCTCCTTCGAGACGACCCAACACGACGACACAGTTCCCGTCCGCCGAGTTGAGCGGATTGCCCGCTTGCTCACCGAGGGCGGCCACGAGGTGACGGTGTTCTGCAGCCAGTGGTGGGACGATTACCGCGATACGTTCATCGTCGACGGCGTCCGCTACCGTGGAGTAACCTACGGCACTGCGCTTTCATCGTTCTGTACACGCCTTCCCGTCTTGCTCGCGAGGTATCGTCCCGACGTCATCCACACGGGGGTCTTTCCACCCCAGCAGGTCACCGCCGCCCTGACCGGCAGCAGACTCGCGCGCACTCCACTCGTTGTCGAGTGGTACGGAACCGAAGGGATCGATGAGAACGGTCGTCTCACGGCGACGGTGACGGGACGACCGGAGTTGATTATCACGCCCTCCGAACTGGTTCGGACGCAGGTTCGAGAACTCGGTGCGACCGAAGCGAACACGACGACGATTCCCGAGAGTATCGACTGCTCGCTCACGAGAAGCGTCGAGGCGAGCGAAGATGTCGACATCGTCTACTCACATCCGCTCGACGACACTGCGAACCTCGACGATTTGTTGCTCGCGCTCGCTGAACTGCGTCAGCGCGACTGGCAGGCGACGATAATCGGTGAAGGCCCGCGTCGTGAGGAGTACGAACTCGAGGTCCAGAAACTTCGAATCGACGACCGCGTTACCTTTGCGGGTGCGTGCGACCTCGAACAGCGTGTCAGTCTCTATCGCGGCGCACACGTGTTCGTCCAGACTGCCACCAGCGAGCAGTTTCCGACGGAACTTCTCTGGGCACTTGCGTGTGGATGTATCGGCGTCGTCGAGTACCATACGGATTCCAGCGCACACGAACTCATCGAGCACTACGAACGAAGCTACCGCGTCACCAACCCGTCGCAGATTGCCGACGCGATTGTCGACGCCGGAGAGTTCGAACACCGAACCCGCGACGACGAACTGGTCTCTTTCGACCACAGCGCAGTTATCGAGCAGTATCTCGACGCGTATCAGCGACTGACGAACGACAGTCCGGACTGATTTTCGCTCACCAGGTTTCGATACGGCCGTCCTGGATGTCTTCGACACAGCTCTCACAGTCGGGATGGTTCGCCTCGAAGCAGACGGGCCGTCCCTCTCCGTCGAGTCGAACCGCTCGTTTTTCGGCGTAGCGCCGACAGACGAGTCTGGCGCGCCCGAGTTCGTCGACTGGAATGTCTCCAGCAACCTCAGATCGTGCGGTGTGAAACTCCCGACGCGCTCTCTCGTACTGTTGACCCATATCCTGCAGCTTCGTCCGCACGAAGCGCGCCAGCCTATCCGAGTCTGTCATGGGTAGGGGTTCGAACTCTGGACCCAAATACTGACGGGCACAGTCGTGACTGTGTTTTGTTCGTATCGGGATTATCTGGTCGACTGTCACTCCACAACGGTACTTTCAGGTATCCGCCGACCAACCGGCGTGTATGAACGGACCAGAACGCGAGTTTCTCGATGCACTGCTAGCAACCGCGACTCCCTCCGGATTCGAGGCTTCTGGCCAGCGGGAGTGGGTCGCCTACGTTTCGGAGTTCGCAGACGATGTCTACACCGACGAGTACGGAAATGCGGTTGCAGTCCTCGAGGGTGGGGACCCGACTGTCGCGATTGCCGGGCACTGTGACGAGATTGGGTTCATGGTCCGCGACATCAACGACGACGGAAGCCTCTCTCTGACCCGCATCGGTGGTTCAGACAAGACAGTCTCTCAGGGCCAGCACGTCGTCGTCCACACCGATGACCCGATACCGGGTATCATCGGACAGACTGCGATTCATCTGCGTGACGAGAGTGAGAACTCCTACAGCGAGGTCCGCGAGCAACACGTCGATATCGGGGCGGAAGATGGCGAGGAAGCCGAATCGCTCGTCGAGGTTGGCGACCCGATAACGTTCGCCCAGACCGTTTCGGAACTGGCAAACGGCCGAATCGCTGCACGCGGACTCGACAACCGTATCGGCGTCTGGGCGGCCGCAGAGGCGCTTCGCCGAGCGAGTGAGGCAGGAGCGCACGCCACCATCTGTGCGGTCAGCACCGTCCAGGAGGAGGTCGGACTGAAAGGCGCACAGATGGTCGGCTTCGACCTCGACCCCGACGTCGCAATCGCCACGGACGTCACTCACGCAACCGACGGTCCGGGAGTTCCGGGCGACCGGAGCACCGGTATCGAACTCGGTGGTGGCCCGGTCGTCGCTCGCGGAAGCGCGAATCATCCACAGGTCGTCGAAGCGGTCCGGGGTGTCGCTGCTGATGCGGACATCGACTACCAGCTTCAAGCTGCGGGAATCCGAACTGGAACCGACGCCGACGCCTTTTTCGTCTCACGCGGCGGCATCCCGTCGCTCAACGTCGGCGTTCCGAACCGGTACATGCACACACCGGTGGAGATGCTCGACCTCGGTGATCTCGACACGACAGCGGAACTCCTCGGTGCGTTCGCCGCCCGCGCAGACGAGTTCGAGTACGCGGTCCAGTTTTAAGCGCTCGATACTCATCCCCAGGTATGAACGAAGACAGTCGAGAGCCGACGGGTGTGCCGGACGGCTATCTTTGTGATGGTGGGGAGGACGCATCCGACATCGAGGCGGTCGCCACAGCACTCGCCAGCGCAGGTCACGCAGTTGCGCTCACAGGGGCGGGTGTGAGCACTGCCTCGGGTATTCCGGACTTCCGGAGCGAGGGCGGTATCTGGGACGAGTTCGACCCTGCTGAGTTTCACTACTCGCGGTTCAAAGCGAACCCTGCAGGATTCTGGGACAGGCGAGTCGATATGCACGAGGCAGTCTACGGCGGTGACGTCGCGCCGAACGCAGCACACGAGGCGCTGGCCGAACTCGAACGGCGTGGACTGCTCGACGCCGTCATCACACAGAACATCGACGGACTCCACCACGCGGCAGGCTCACAGGAGGTCATCGAACTCCACGGCAACGCCGAGCGTGTGGTCTGTGAGAACTGCGGCCAGCGACGCGATGCCGGACCGATTCGACAGCGCATCGACGACGGGGAACTCCCACCCCGGTGTGACCGCTGTGACGGCGTCCTCAAGCCCGATGTCGTCCTGTTCGGTGAGCAACTCCCTCAGACGGCGTTCCAGCAGGCGCGCGAACACGCCCGAGAGGCCGACGTGTTTCTCGCTGTTGGCTCGTCGCTCTCGGTCCAGCCTGCTGCCTCGCTTCCCTCCACGGCACGTCGAACCGGCGGCATGGTCGTTCTCGTCAACCTCGAACCGACGCCCGTCTCCGACCGTGTCGACTACGAGTTTCTGGCGGATGTGACCGACGTGCTGCCTGCAGTGGTTGAGGCGATTGGGGGGTGAGTTGGCGGGATGTGAACTGTTTTACTGTCGGTGGCTGTTATACTTCGGTATGGAAATGACGACTATCTCGGCGGAAATCCCCGAAAAACTCAGACAGCAACTCAACGAGGTTGACGTTGACGTCGGCGAGGTGGTTCAGGAAGCACTCGAAGACGAAATCAGGCGTCAGCGTCGGTCGGATCTTCGAGCGAGAGCTAAGGGACTTACAGCATCGATGACAAGCGAAGAGATTGCTGCTGCTGTCAGTTCAGATAGAGATACACAGGTTTGAGACGGCCAGAGAAGTGACGCTAATATACTCCGCTGTTCTTACTGGATCATCTATCAGGCAGTTCCGTGCTTGCTGACACCTTATTAATAGCTTTGTAGTTTTTCTTCTCCACGTAGTTGGGCCCCAATCCTCGAAGACAGTGTTACCGTGATTTTTTGTTAACATAATATCATAAGTCAATAATTACTTTTCGAAGCATGGCGAATTAAAAGGGGTGTATGAACGGTGTGGGTTTTGTAGGTACTACTTCAATTTGTATCCAGCGTGAATTCGGCTGTTGTTCCGTCACCAAACGTTAGTGTGATGATAACCTCTTCATTATTCATGTTATCACGTCCAGGGTTGCCAGGGCCTGAGCGGAACGAACCAAGCGTGAACTCTTCTTGTGAGTTCTCACCAATCGTTGCAGTTTCATTGAGTGGTTCACTCTCCTCGCCGATATCGATTCGGCCGTCGAAGAAGCCACCAGCTCCTTCGAATGTGTTTCCACTCTCATTTTCGACGTACGTGGCATTCTCATTTGTCGTCTCATCGACTGAAATATCCGTAATGTCAACGTCACTATCACCAGTATTTTCCAACTCGAAATCGATTTTCGCATTTGCAGCCCCAGTCGAATCTCCTGAGTCGGAGAGTTGAATCTGATCGGCGTCGTCATCCTCATCCGCTTCAACGCTCACAGTCACCTCTTTTGTATCTTCCCCGGGAGTCACCCGACCACTCGCGTCTTTCGCGCTAACGTTGATGGTGTGCTCGACAATGTCCCATTCGGTCGTATTCACATCGAAATTGGTCTCTTTGGTTCGGTTGCTCACGTCCGGATTGAATGAATTGTAGTTACCGTCGTGTTTGCTATTCTCGAAGAACACCTCGTAGCTAACATTTTGTATCGGCGTTCCACTCCGCAATGTGTCTTCAGACCCAACGCTCGAAACGTTCGTATGGAGCGTGAAATTCTCACCCCGTGTGACCTCCTCAGGTGCTTCTGCCTCAAGAACGTCCGGTCCCTTGACGGGATCACCATCACCACCATCTGCTGGCTTTACCACCCTAAGGTCGAACTGCGTCTTTTTCGGTTCTGTGCCATTACCGAAATAGAATGTCGCATTAATGTTTTCCGTATCTCCCTCCGACATCGCCAGCTCACTCGTATCGTACTCGAAAGTAACCTGTCCATCATCGCCTGTCCGATTCGTTTCCTGTGGCGTCGGTGTACCGCTGACATTTAGATCACTCTTCACTTCGACACCACTGACCGGATTGTTGAACTTGTCTCGGACTTCGACAGTGAACGAGTGAATTGTTCCCTCCGTCACCGTTCGTTCACGGTCGCCTTTTTTCATGATGTACGCCGGGTCCGTGCCCTGGGTCCCTGTACCGGTTCCGACTTTCGCCAGCTCCAGCTTGTACGTCGTGTCTTCGAGGGGAACTTCGAGCATCGTGAAATCGCTTCCAGCTATCGCTTCTGTCGTAATGTTGCCCACGTTTTCTTCGTCTTCGAAGACGTGTTCCCACTCACTCCGGTTCATCTGCGTCGGAATAGACAGCGTAATTGGGTCGTTGTTGTTGGACTCAATTTCGATGGTCCGGGTGTTCGTACTCTTTGGCTTGAAGTCGACGGCAAAGCTTCCGGTCCGCTGTTCGCTGAACGACCCGTTGAGCGCAACGAACGTGAGACGGTCGCCGTCGATTATGGCCTGGTCTGTCAGCGAGAGCGTCCTGTTCTCCCCAAAGTCGTTGTACAGCACGCTGTGTTCGTACCTCGTCGTGGGTGCCGTGTTGAGCAGTCGATATCCCGGTCGGTACTCGATTCCACCAGTGTTGTATTGCTGTGTCGTTCCGTTCCAGAAGTCACCGATGTCCTCGTTATCGACCACTGCGTTGTCGATGGTGAAATTGATATGGTCGTTGGTCGTCCCCGTGGTTCGTATGGTTCCACTCGCGGGGCCGGGATTCGTGAAGATTGTCCGGGGCGGGTATCTCACACCGAGGTCGACAGTGACCGACCGTGTGCTCGTGGTTCCGGGCATCGAAACGGCGCTACTGCGCAGGTCCATCAGCTGTTTCTGTACCTCCTGGCTGTGTTCGAACTCGACTCGCTCGTTCTGGTCGGGAACGACGACTGCCTGGTAGAACGCGAGCGCAATGATGAGAATGCCGAACAGCAAAACGGCACCCACCTGAATGGCCTGAGACCTGTCGTCCCCGAGAAATCCCATTGCACCCACTTGGTTTACGGAAGGTAAAAGGTTGTCTGCCAGTTTGTTACAGAATTTCAAGGCGAACGCCCACGACTTCAGTCGTGTCTTTTACCCACAAATCCAGATTGGTGTGTGCACTGCGTGTATAGGTTGTACTGAGTGGTGGATAAAATCATATCATAATTGATAGAAACAATCGAATTTTTGGGTCTCGAAGAAGGGGAAGCCCCCGCTCGCTCGACTCGGGGGACCCACACTGCGCTCCTCGCTCGCGGTGCTCGCTTCGGTGCTTGAGGGGTCCGCCTTCGCCGAGCGAGCGGCCCCTTCCATTCCCACCCACGTTGCCAATTCGGCCAGCTACCGCCTGTCGGCTGACCAGTCAGCCACCGCCTGTCCGCCGGCCAAACAGCCGACTCGGGTGGGACCGAAAGGGGCAGGGCACTCGACGACGGTGGGCGACACAAGCACTGGACCGACCACCGCGAGGGAAGCGCGCAGCGAGCCCCCCGAGTCGAGCGACCTGGGGCTTTCCCGTCTTCTCACTCCTGGCTGTTCCTCATTTACGACACGACACACAGCCAAATTGTGACTCATCACTATACCGGTCGACGGAATCTGTGA
>PUMG01000252.1 GCA_003551265.1 Halovenus sp. | reverse complement strand
TGGAGGACGCGCTCCGCACCCGAGCGGGTGTTCGTGAACACGAGCGTGTTGGTGTGTGCCTGTATCAACTCGTGTAACTCTTGATAAAAACGGTCGTGGACGACGCCCGGGTCGGTGTGAACGAGGTCGTCTGTCGGACACGACAGTTCGATGTCGAACTCCCTCACGAAACGGGTGTCAACGAGTTCGTACGGTCTGGCTGTTCGTTCAGTCTCTCCGGGGGTTCGTTCATTCTCGTCGGATACCTGCTCACAGCCTACGAGAAACTCGGCCATCGTCGAGAGAGGTTCGATGGTCGCCGAGCAGCCGATGCGTGTCGGTGACTCGTGTGCGAGCGCTTCGAGTCGTTCGAGCGAAACCGAGAGGTGTGTGCCGCGTTTGTTTGCGGCGAGGCTGTGAATCTCGTCGACGATGACGTACTCGACTGTCCGGAGTTTCTCGCGGAACTTCGGCGAGTTCAACAGGATGGCGAGCGTCTCCGGTGTCGTGTTGAGGATGTGTGGCGTCCGTTCGAGCATCGCCTGGCGCTCGCTACTCTCGGTGTCGCCGTGACGAATTGCGTGACGTATTTCGACAGCTTCCCCCCTGCGTTCAAGTCTGTCGGTTATGCCCGAGAGCGGAACCTCCAGATTGCGGTGGATGTCGTTAGCGAGTGACTTCAGCGGTGAGACGTACAGACAGTAGACGCTGTTTTCCAGCCCTGTGCCTTTCTCCCGGCGGAAGAGTTCGTTGATGATACCCGTAAATGCCGAAAGCGTCTTTCCGCTTCCGGTCGGCGAGCAGATGAGCGCGTTTTTGCCCCCGTGAATGTGTGGAATCGCCTCCTTCTGTGGCGGCGTGAAAAAGCCGCCGTTCTGGGTGACGAACTCGCCGAAGCGCTCTATCCACCACTCCCTGACGACGGGTTCGAGCAGGTCGAGGACATCTCTATCGTCTATCTCAGACGGATCGAAACGGTCACTCTCGTCCATCTCATCGAAGTCGAGGACATCGCTCTCTGGAGCGCCGTCTGCTTGCTCAGGAGTGTCGTCTTCTCCCGCAATATCCTCGGTAGACCCATCTGTCTCTCCCATCCTCTCTATCGGACTGTAGGACTGCAGTCGCTTGTGCGTTTGGGCCGCTGACTGAGACACCCAGTATACCGAAACGATGTGATAAAGTGCACACACACAGATAGCTGAGACAATGGTCGACCGTCTGACGGGCGAGGAGAGAAACGAAACCGACTGGGTGCGGCGAATCAGTCTCGTCCTGGCCGGTATAGCTGTCATCGTTCTCGTGTACGCGCTCCTCTACCGGTGGGCTCTGTTCGCCTTCGCTGGCGAGCGCGTCTCGCTGATTCACTCGATTCGTCTCGTCGTCGAGATACTCACCACTGCGGGATTTGGCGGTGACACCGACATCTGGGAGGCCCACGACGCCGTCGCGTTGCTGGTCATCGTGATGAACCTCACCGCCGTGTTACTGGTGTTCGTTGCCATCCCGCTGTTCGCGGTTCCGTTGTTTCGGGACGCACTGGACAGACGGTTACCTACCGAGACGGACCTCGAAGACCACGTCATCATCTGTGGCCACTCAGCGGTCGACGACGTGTTGCGTGCAGAACTCGAGAGAGAGGGAATTCCCTCCCTGTTCGTCGAGAACGACCCCGAGGAGGTCGAACGACTGCTCGACGACGGTGAGAACGTCATCTACGGGGACGCACAGCGCGTCCAGACGCTCCGAAATGCCAACGCCGAGGATGCGAGTGCACTCGTCGCAGACCTCGACACCGAGACGAATCCCACCGTCATTCTCTCGGCTGTTCGGGTGAACGACGACCTCCACATCGTGAGTGTTGTCTTCACACGTGAGGCAGTTGCGCATCACCGCTACGCCGGTGCAGACGAGGTCGTCGTCTCGAAAGAGAGCCTCGGCAAGAGCCTGGCAATGCGGTCGATGAAGACCGCCTCCGAACGCTTTCAGGAAGCGGTGGCCGTCGAGAACGGTCTCAGCTTCAGCGAGTACCTCCTTCCCGAAGGAAGCGACCTCGTCGGGCAGACAGTCGAGGAGTGTGAGCTGTTCGGCGAGGAAGGAATCACGGTGATCGGTGGCTGGTTCGGGGCGAAGTTCATCATCTCACCACACCCGGAGACGGTGATGCTGGAGAACTCGATTCTGCTGGTTTCGGGAGAACACGACGCGCTCGAAGCGAGCGGTGCTCGCCAACTCCCATCTCACGCAGGCCATCCTGATAGAGTTATCGTCGCTGGCTACGGCGACGTGGGACAGGCCGCAACGCGGGCCCTCCAGCGCGAGGACATCACGACGGCAGTCGTGGACAAACAAGACCTCGCGGGCGTCGATATAGTCGGCGACGTCACCACCGGGCAGACGTTGTTGAGTGCAGACCTCGAAGACGCCCGGGCGATTATTCTGGCGCTCGACGACGACCCGACGGCCATCTACGCGACGATTTTCATCAAGAACCTCTGCCCCGACATCGAGGTCATCGCGCGAGCGAACGACGGCGAGAACGTCTGGAAGCTGTACAACGCGGGCGCTGACTACGTCCTGTCACTCCCCTCGGTCACAGGTGAGATTCTCGCCTCGATACTCATCGAGGGTGATTCGATTCTGACACCTCACGACGAGTTCGAGTTCGCCCGCTACGAAGTGCCCACCCTCGCCGGACAGACGCTCGCCGAAGCCGACGTTCGCAACGAGACGGGCTGTACCGTCGTCGGCGTCGAACGAGACTGTGACCTGCTGACCGGTCTCGGACCAACGTTCGTAATCGAAGAAGATGACGTTCTCGTGGTCGCAGGGAGTACGACCGCCATCGAGCAATTCGAGGAGTTCGTCGAGCGTCTCGACGGATGAGAGGAAACGTGAGGCACGGTCACCTGTCTCTCGCGATGAAACCAAAATGAACAGTTTATCCGCTCTGGAAGCAAACCCTCTCGTGAGCAAATGTTTACGCTACTAGACCCAGTCCTCGCGTTCGGACTGGCCGCCGTCAAGACGCTGGGGCTGCCAGCGCTGGTGGTGCTCTTCGTCCTCAAGGGCGCGCTGGTCGGAAAGGTGTTCCCGACGAGTCTCCTCCTTCCCGGATACGTCCTCGTCATCGGTGCGACGTACGTTGACGCTGTGTTCGTCGTCCTGGCAGTGACCGCCGCACACGTCGCCGGACAGATTGTGCTCTACGTCGGGACAGCGCGGTACGGTCCCGTGTTTCTCGACAGACTCCCCGGTGTGAGTGCCGACGCTGCGGCCGACAGCCGTCTCACAGAGTGGTTCGACCGCTACGGCGGAGTTGCAGTGTTCGGGACGAACCTGTTTCCCTGGACGCGCGGCCTGATTGCGATTCCAGCCAGTATGAGTTCCTATCCCCTGCGCTCGTATACGCTTCACATCACCGTCGCTGCACTCGTCTATCACACCGCGTACGTGGCTGGCCCGGTGGCCGGACTCGCCCTGTTCACCTCCTGATGTCGCTGCCACTGTCAGCCAACATCAGGACAACGACCCGCTGACGACTTCCCCGCCGAGCATCGTCGCCTCCACCTCGATGTCCGGGATGTCGTCAGCCGCACACGTCAGATAGTCCGTATCGAGGACCGCGAGGTCAGCCAGTTTCCCGGGTTCGATAGAGCCGATATCGTCCTCCCACGCCATCGTATACGCCGCATCACGGGTCCACAGTCGGAGCGCCTCCTCACGTGAAATCGCCTCCTCCGTGCCGAGAGGACCTGCAGTGACCGTCTCGCGGGTCACCATCCACCACAGCGATTCGAACGGGAACCAGGGGACGACTGGCGCATCCGTGCCACCACCGACGGTGAACTCACGCTCAAGCAGCGTTGCAATCGGAATGGCTCTGCTGGCGCGTTCCTCCCCCCAGAAGTCGAGCATGTTCTGACCCAGATACGTCGGGTGGTTCTGGACGGTACAGTTGACGCCGAGTTCTTCGAGCGTGTCGAGCACCTCAGGTGTCGGCAAGAACACGTGCATGAACGTCCATCGAAGGCCGTCGATACCGTGCTCGCTGTCGGCTTCTTCGTAGATGTCGGCGAGCAGTTCCATGGCCGCGTCGCCGACGACGTGAGTCTGGAACTGGTGACCGAGTTCGGCACACCGCGTGACCAGTTCGCGGAATTCTTCCTCACCACCGGAGGGCAGCAGAAGGTGCCCGTGGTAGTCGGGGTCCTCCTGGACGCCATCGACGACAGCGTACGGGTCGCGCAGGCGAGCACCCTCGACACCGCCGTCGAGCATGTACTTCGTGCCGCCGATTTTGAGCAGGTCGGTGCCGAAATCCCGTCCGAAGTACGCTGACGCCTTCTCGACGTCTTCGAGCGAATACACCCACAGGAGTGCGTCCGTCCGGAGCGTGGCGTTTCCCTCCCGGACGACGTCCATGAACGCCCGGAGTTCGTCGCGTTCGAGTCCCGGCTCCAGCGCAGCCGTCACGCCCCGCGAGTTCAGTTCGGCCATCGCTCGTTCGACGTCCTCAACGTACGCCTCGTAGCCGCGCTCGGGGAGCACTGCTTCGGCGAGTTCTTCTCGGGCCGCTTCGAGGAGAACGCCAGTCGGCTCACCTGTCTCGGGGTCCCGGACAATCGTTCCACCCTCGGGGTCTGGCGTTTCACTGTCGATACCCGCTATCTCCAGACCGCGGCTGTTGAGGACTGCGACGTGAGCGCCGCGTGGCACGAACACAGGGTTGTCCGGTGCCGCCTCGTCGAGTTCATCCCGTCTCGGCAGGCGCTTCTCGGCGAGTTGACTCTCGTGCCACCCCCAGCCAGCCTGGACCCACTCACCGTCCGGTGTCTCGACGGCGTGCTCACGAATCGCCTCGACAACCTCTTCCAGCGTGGTTGCCTCGAAGAGGTGGACTCGTTCGAGGTCCATGCCAACCTGTCGAACGTGGACGTGTGAATCGACCAACCCCGGAATGACTGTCCGTCCGTCGAGGTCGATTTCTTCTGTGTCTGGCCCTGCGAGTGAACGAATCTCGTCGGTGTCTCCGACCGCGAGGAATCGGCCGTCACGGATGGCAACCGCGCTCACGACGCTGAACGCTGTGTCCACTGTCAGAACGTTACCGTCGTAGAGAATCGTCTCGGGATACGAGATTAACTCGTCGGCCACGTCAGACATAACACACCCTCCTGCCACCGTTCGCGTTGCCGTGTAAACCGTTCTGCTCTCCTGTCCGATGAAACTGTGACATGACCAGGAGTAGCGGCCCCGCTGTGGTAGTTCTTGTCCCTCTCTGTTGTTCCAGCGATACCCGGTGAACTCTCGAGAACGGGCAGACTGACAGAACAAACACCGCTAGCGAAGAATCTTTCTGTCATCAACGTACAGGACGCCGTCGACGAATATCTTGCCGTCACTCGTCAGGCGTACCTGGTGGTCCGAAACGGCGAACGTGAACGTCCAGGGCGTCTTCTCTTCGGCCGCAAGCATGGCGAGCACTTCCGGGTCGATGAACTCATACAGCGTGTAGTCGAGTTCGGACGGGTCACGACCCTCGGACTCTGCCAGCGCGGTCACGAGCGTAACGACGAGTTGTCTCTCATCCATTTTTCTGTTGTCGTTCGTTTTCGAGGCGGCGACACCCATATACCAATCGGTCCGGGAGTCGCATAGCGTGCGCCTGCAGGGCAGTGAGAACACACACAACCTCGTCAAAATGCGGGCCTCGTTGAGCGCGTAACGGGTCCGCCGTCCATCGAATAAACCCCTCCTCTTCGAGCACAGGCAGGTGCCGATGACGGAGCTCGATATCGAGGTGTGCCGGGTCTGGCGGGGCTGTTGGCGACATCGCTGCTCCCGGCAGTGAAACCCACTCCCCTGCTGGAGCATCATTCAACGAAACTATGAGTTGCCTCCGTGGTTCCGCCGAAAGCGCCCTGAAAACCCGGTCCCATCGAGCGATTACCTGCTCCCCCTGATTCCGTCGATGAATCATACCAGCATCGAATACATACCCGAGGGATATATAATTTTATGCTTTTAATATTGGTCGTTATTTTAACACGATCGTGTTATTTTAACACGGTCGTGGTCGAAACAGCTCTCACCGTTTTCGGGCATCAGGTTCGGCCTGTTCGGCTGACTGTCTCTGCAGTGAGTTCTTCCCGCCAACCCTCTGAGAGCGTGCCGTCGGCGGGTCGAACTCTGCGACAGGAACTGTCTGAGGCGATCGACTGGCCGGGATAGCACTCGCTTCGGTCCCTGTCGTTGGCGGGGTCAATCCAGCCCCGTTACCGGTGGAACGCCTGTCGGTTGCTGGTGTTTTTGCGGACGTGGCAGCATCCTCCGCAGGTTGCTCGTCGGGGAACTGTGCGGATGGCCCGAGATAGCGGGTCCAGAGCACGAGGAAACTCGGCAGCACGAAGACACTCCCGAGGAATGCGTAGATGATGGTGATGCCGGTGATGATGCCGAACTGCTGGAGCGGCGGGAGGATGGCGAGCGCGAGGACGCCAAAGCCACCTGCGGTCGTCGCGGCGCTCCCAAGTAATGCGCCACCCGTGCCAGTGACGGCACGTTCCATCGCGCTCCAGACGTCCTGACCCCGGTTCAGTTCGAGGCGATAGCGCTCGCTCATGTGGATGTTGTAGGCGACACCAAGCCCGATAGTGAGGCTGGTAATCGTCCCCGTCATCACGTTGAACGGAATGTCCAGGATGTACATGGTGCCGAGAATCCACGCCACCGTGAGCACGATGGGCGCCAGCGTGATAGCGCCGAGTACTGCGCTGCCGTGGACGATTCGGTAGGCAACCATCAAAAACGCGAACACCGCAATCAGGGTTACAATGAGACTCTCGATGACAGTGTTGAACAGCTCGTCTTCGATGACGTTGAACACGACGAGCTGTCCGGTCGCGATGGCCGAGCGGTCCCCACTGTCGAGTAACGCTGCAACCTCTTTCGTCGCGTCCGTTGCTTCGGAAGCGGTCGCATCACCACGTATCGAGAGCACCATCCGGGTTGCCTCGTACTCACCGTTGTCGGTCCGATAGATGACGTCACTCGCACGGTCAGGAGCCGCCTCGAAGAACGCGTCGTAGACGCCAGTGACGTTCTCGTCTGGAACGTCGTCGCCCGTCGTATCTGCCGCTTCGAACGTCTCCGCGAACGTTTCGTTCTCCGATGCAACACTCTCCATCACCGAGAGCGCACTCCGAATGTCGGCGTCGTCCCCGGAGAGCGTAACGACGACGTCCTGACCCGACGCAAGGTCGCTTGCCCTGTCGATTTCAGTCAGCGTGTCGTCACTCGTGATATCGTCTCGGACGAGCACCTGTGTGCTCGCGTCCTCGCGGACGAAGCGCTCGTTGACGAAGTCGAGGTTCGCCTTGACCGAGTACTCACCCGGTGCAAGCGACCCGGGAAGAGACTTCATCCAGTCAGGCGGGTCGTCGGCGATGAAGTCCTCCTGCTCGAAGGTGGTGTCGACCTGCGTTGCACCGACGAGCGCCCCGCCCGTAATGAGCAAGATGACGACCACGACAACCGCTGGCGCACGTCGTGAGAGCGTGTATCCACCTGAGAGCACACGAGTGAACGCCCCACCACCAGTTCCGAACGCCCGTTTTCGACGGTCCCAGCCTCTGTTTTCGAAGAACGCGTCGAGACCAACTTTCGCAGCGGGGACGAACGTTCCAAAAATTAACAGCGTGGCGGCGATACCGAACGCCGACACGATACCGAACTCACGAATCGGTGCGACCGGGCTGACCAGGTTCGATAGAAACCCGATGACCGCTGTAATCGTCACCCAGACGAGTGCCGC
>PUMG01000071.1 GCA_003551265.1 Halovenus sp. | reverse complement strand
TGGGTCTCGCTATTCTGTTCACAGTAGTGAACCTCGTGAGTGCGGAAGGTTCAGGCAAACTGCAGTTCGTCATCGTCGGTGTGTTGTTGCTCATTCTCCTTGCGCTCGTCGCTGGCTCGGCTCCGGGAGTTCAGCTCGAGCAGACAGCCGGGGCGTTCGACCCGACGACGGACGGGATACTCGCAGCGACTGCGATTGTCTTCATCTCCTACGCCGGGCTGACGAAAATCGGTGCCGTTGCCGAGGAGGTCGAAGACCCAGGCCGGAACCTTCCGCTCGCCATCGTCGGAGCGCTCGCGTTCGTGGCGCTCCTGTACGCTCTCATCGTGTACGTCACCGTCGGAGTGCTCGACGTGCAAGCGGCAATCGACGCCGGGAACCTCTCGGCTGACGGAGAAGGCCCCATCATCGCTCTCGTTGCGGAGAACACGCTCGGATTCATCGGCGCGCTCGCTATCGTGCTCGCTGCACTGCTCGCACTGGCCTCGACCGCCAACGCCGGGATGCTCGCAGCGTCCCGGTTCCCGCTGGCGATGGCCCGTGACGGCGTGTTTCCCGACCGACTCGAAGACGTTAGCGAGCGGTTTGCCACTCCCGTCCCTGCGGTGGTGCTTACCGGAACGGTACTCGTGGCGATGGTGTTCTTCCCGATTCAGCAAGTCGCTGCCTTCGGCAGTGCGTTCCAGATTCTCGTCTTCGTGTTGTTGAACGTCGCGCTCATCGGCTTCCGTGAGGGTGCCATCAGAGAGTACAACCCGGTGTTCGAGACCCCGCTGTATCCGTGGATGCCCCTGTTCGGTATCGGGGGTGGCCTGCTTGTCCTCTCGTATATGGACCTTGTCGCAATCGCTGGTGCGCTCGGCATCGGTGCGCTCGCAGTGGGCTGGTATCTCGGCTACGTCCGGTACTATCGTGGCGGTATCGACCGAGAAGGGGCGGCCAGAACTGGTGCCCGCCAGCGCATCGAACAGTCTGCAGTCGAACGGACGCGACAACTGTTCGAGTCCGAGCAAGAGTACGACGTACTCGTTGCACTCACCGAGAAGACGTCCTCAGAGGCCAGACGTGATATGCTTCGGATTGCATCGGACTTCGGCCGACTCCGGTCGACAGCCGTCTCGGTCGTCGAGTTCAAACACCAGCCTCGTCACGTCCTGCCAGAACAGCGCGCTGACGTGGCCTCGACAGAGCTTCCCGAGTGGTTTCCGGACGCCTCTGAAGACACCCCGGAGTGGTTCCCCGCCGACGCACGTTCAGACGCTCCATCTGGAAACGGGTCGGTTTCAGTCGCCACTCACGTCGATACACGAGAAGACCACTACACACGCATCGACTACCGACAGATCGTAAGCGAGGACAACAACCAGTCCATTGTCGATTTTGCGACCTTCGAAGGAATCGACCTCGTACTGGTCGAACGCCGTGCGAAAGAGGGATTCCAGAAGCTCTCTCAGCAGCGAGAGACAGACTGGTTGCTTCAGAACGCGCCGTGTGACGTGGCACTGGTCCAGGACCGCGGACTCGACGACTTGGACACGATTGCGGTTGCCAGTCGCGGAAGAGGTCCGTACGACCCGCTGAAACTGCTGCTTGCAGACGCACTCGCCGAGGAGACTGGAGCCGAGATCAACCTCATCCGGGCACTACCCGAGAACAGTTCCACAGAACAGCGTGCCTCTGCAGAGCGCTACCACAGCGAACTGATTCGAATCTGTACGGTTCCAGTTCGCTCGACGGTCATTGAGACCGACGACCCGGTCGCAGGAGTTGCCCGGTTTGTCGGCGATGCCGACCTCCTCGTTCTCGGTGTCGGCCGAACTGGACTCGCCGCCAGCGTGTTCGGCAACCCCGCGAATCAACTCGTCGAGAGCGTCGACTGTACAGCTGTGATGGTCCAGACGTACACCGGTCGCCAGCGGAGTCTCCTCGAAAGATTCGTCCGCGATTACCTGTTCTGAAACGGACTACCGACCCCAGGGCAACCGGTCACGTGTGGACTCCTGTCGGCGTTCGATGACTGACTCCGCCCAGCTAACTGCCTCAGAGAGGACTTCTCCGGGGTCGTCTTCGAACTCGAACTTGCGGATGTGGTCGAGGTCGTCGTCGTCGTGACCTCCAATCATGTGTGTTGTCTGTCTCTCGACACCGGCCGGAACGAGATACGCGAGGACGTTGTTGTGTGCTTTCGCGGTTTCGTACTCGGAGAGACGGCGCGAGGAGTCGTAATCAACCAGAATCGAGAACTTCGAGAGCATCATGTAAATAGCCCGCTTCTCCTCGACTGGTCGCCCCTCTACATCGGGCAAGTCAGCGGCGATTCGTGCGTCGTATCCGTGTGCAGTCAATGCCGCGTGAAGTCCCTGCAGGCGGTCGATATCGTCTGCGCTCGCCTCCATCAGCAGGACGGAGTTGTCGATGGTTTCGAGGACGGTGTCGAGCGCCTCGACGAACGCCGCCAGTTTGCTATCTTCGCCTCCGATGGCGTCGAGGTAGCCGGCCTCGGCAACGCTGCGCAACGACTCTATCTGTGTCCGGAGGTCCTCACGGGCTTTCGGCTGTCCCCAGTACTCCTGGAGCTTCGGTCGCCTGTCGATTGGCTCGACGTCGATTGGTTCGTCGGCGTGTCGGATGCCTTCGAGCGCTGCCTGAGCGCTCTCTATCGTCGAGAAGTAGGTGATGGTTTCTTCGACACAGATCTCGAGAATCTCCCGCTCACGCGAGAGTACGAGGTCGATTTCTCCGTCGCGCAACGCCCGTTTGAGCGTCTCGAGGTCCTCGAAGTCGTCGATTTCTTTCACGTCGAAGAACTCGCTGAAGCCAACCACAGGCAAGTCGACGACAGCAACCCCTTCGAGCGGAATGGGCTTGCCGATGCACATCTGGGCTTTCTGGTAGGCCTTGCCGAAGCTGTCTGCGGTACTCATGACCTCTCCCGTCGATTTCATTTCCGGACCGAGTCTGGGGTCGCTGCCGGGCAGGCGGTCGAACGGGAGAACGACGTCTTTGACGCTGACCTGTTCGGGAATTTGCTCCTCGTAGTCGAGTTCTTCGAGGCTCTTTCCTGCCATGACCTTCGCTGCGATCTTTGCAATCGGGACGCCCGTCGCCTTCGAGACGAACGGCACCGTCCGTGACGAACGAGGATTCGCTTCGAGTACGTACACCTCGCCGTCTCTGACCGCGAGCTGGACATTCAACAGGCCAACCGTTCCGAGCGCCTCTGCGATGTCTTCGACCACCTCGCGGACGCGACGGTTCACCTCTCGACCAAGCGACCGCGGCGGAATCATACACGAGGAGTCGCCAGAGTGAATACCCGCAGTCTCGACGTGTTCCATCACCCCACCGATGAGGACGCTCTCACCGTCGGAGACCGCGTCCACGTCGAGTTCGACCGCATCAGCGAGGAACTCGTCGATGAGAATCGGCTTCTCGGGGGAGACTCTGACAGCCTCCTCGATGTAGGTTTCGAGGTCGTCGTCGTTGTAGACAACCTCCATCGCCCGCCCACCGAGAACGTAGGAGGGGCGAACCAGCACCGGATAGCCTATCTCGTGTGCAAGTTCGAGCGCTTCTTCCTCGCTCCTGGCCGTTGCACCGTCAGCCTGTGCGATGCCGAGTTCGTCCATCAGTTTGTTGAACCGGTCGCGGTCCTCTGCGAGGTCCATTGCGTCGACCGAAGTCCCCAGCACCTCACAGTCGACGCCGCGGCGTTCCAGCTCCGTCTCCAACGGTCCGCCGATGTCGACGCTTGTCTGGCCACCGAACTGAACCATCACACCGTCGGCTTCGGTCGCTTCGATGACGTCTGCGACCTCTTCGGCCGTGAGCGGTTCGAAGAACAGGCCGTCGGAGGTGTCGTAATCGGTCGAAACCGTCTCGGGGTTGTTGTTAACGACGTGGGCGTCGATGCCCATCTCCCGGAGCGCCTGAATCGCGTGCACAGAGCAGTAGTCGAACTCGACACCCTGTCCGATACGGATGGGTCCACCACCGACGACAACGACGCTCTCGACATCACGGTCGACTTTGAGTTCGTCGCGGAACAGTTCAGACACCGGGTCGCGTGCGGAGTAGTAATACGGCGTGGTGGCGGCAAACTCCCCGGCACAGGTGTCGACGAGTTTGAACTCCCGGTCGCTCGTCTGTGTGTCTACCTCGTCGACTGTCGCGAGGAGACCGCCGTCGGGAACGGTCTCTCCATCGATTGTTCCGCGCTCGTCACGAAGGCTACTCGGGAGCCACGAAGCGTTCGTGTCCCGAAACTCCCCACCCGCGAGCGCCGTAATCTCCTGGTCGGTAAACCCAGCACTCGCAGCCAGTTGAAACTCACCCTCAGAAGCGGCGCTCGCAGCCTCGGTGATTCGTCTGTAGCGCTCGACGTACCACTCGTGGATATCGGTGAGTGAGACGACTTCTTCGACAGTGTATCCCCGCTCGAACGCCTCGAACATGGCGTAGGGACGGTCTGGTGTTGGCGTTTCGAGGTACGCCGATTCGAGTTCGTCGTCAGAGACACTCTCCCAGTCTGCGGCCGGGTCGTACTCCGACGAACGCAGTGCTTTCAACAGTGATTCCTCGAACGTTCTCCCGATGGCCATCGCCTCGCCCGTCGATTTCATCGCGGGACCGAGCGTGAACTCGACCTCACGGAACTTGTCTTTGGGCCAGCGTGGCACTTTCGTCACCACGTAATCGATGGCTGGCTCGAAGGCGGCTGTTGTCTCCCCTGTAATTTCGTTTTCTATCTCGTGGAGTCGCTTGCCGAGTGCAACCTTGGCGGTGACACGAGCGATGGGATATCCAGTCGCCTTCGAGGCGAGTGCGGACGAGCGCGAGACGCGAGGATTCACCTCGACGACGCGATACTCTCCTCCTGGTGAGCCGTCGTCGCGCCAGGCGAACTGGATGTTACAGCCACCCTGAATGCCGAGTTCACGAATGACGTCGAGCGCGGCGTTGCGCATCTCCTGGTGGCCCTTGTCGGGGATTACCTGCGAGGGCGTGACGACGACAGACTCGCCGGTGTGTATCCCCATCGGGTCGATGTTCTCCATGTTGCAGATGATGATACAGGAGTCGTCGGCGTCGCGCATCACCTCGTACTCCAGTTCGATCCAGCCGTCGATAGACTCCGTTATCATCACCCGGTTGTCCCGCGAGAGATTCAATCCCTTGCGAACTGCCTCACGCAACTCGTCCATCTCGCCGATGACGCCCGACCCTGCTCCTCCGAGGGTGTACGTCGTCCGCATGATGACCGGCAGTCCACCGACGCTGTCGACGGCCGCCTCCAGGTCGTCGATGTGGTCGATAGTCTCCGAGCGCGGGACTGGCTGGCCGATTTTCTGCATCCGCTTTCTGAACTGGTCGCGGTCTTCTGTCGCGTAGATGGTGTCGAGTGGTGTTCCCATCACCTCGACATCGTACTCCTCCAGAACTCCCTCTTCAGCGAGTTCTGCGGTGACGTTCAGTCCAGTCTGGCCACCGAGACCAGCGATAACGCCGTCAGGTCGCTCCTTGCGTATGATTTCGGCGATGGCTTCGACGTTGATCGGTTCGATGTACACCTCGTCGGCCATCTCCGGGTCAGTCATGATCGTCGCCGGGTTCGAGTTCACCAGCACGACCCGCGCACCTTCCTCCCGGAGCGCGCGACAGGCCTGCGCGCCGGAGTAGTCGAACTCTGCCGCCTGCCCGATCTGAATGGGACCACTTCCGATAAGCAAGATGGTCCGGTCTCCCTCTGTCATTACCCGGTGAAAATCCACACATCGTAATAAACCCGGCGAATCAGTACGAAACTCGAAGTTAGATTTCGAATATCGGAACGGCCTCGGAAGACCGTTCCCGTCGGCGTCGCGGTCTGGTCGGGCTGGTCAAGAACCCTCCGAATCCGAGTCAGTCTGGAGCCAACACCTAATACGGAGGCGTGCCAACTAGTGTCCATGGGAGACGCAGAAGGACGGGAAAGCTGTGGACGGTGCAGTTTCACGACCGTCGTCGACGCTATCGAGAGCGAGAAAGACGACGAAGGTGGACGGTACGACCCCTACGAGGGGCAGTACATCGAGGTTGACGAGCGTGAACTGAAAATCGCGTCGGCACCGGCAGTAGCTGCAGGACGGGTCAAACGCTGGCTCGACGACACGGCGGCCCGGTTCGTCTACGGACGCTGAAACTCAACAGGCACAGCCAGTGGTTCCGACCGACCGCTCGAAGTCCATCTCTTCACCACAGGACGGACACGTCGGTGGCTCAGAACCCGCATCTGCAGCCGGAACACGCTCGGTGCAGTCGTGACACCAGTACGAACCTTTCGGTGTGTTCGTCCCTCCTCCCCGATCCGACGACTGCGTCGATGCCTCGAGAATTTCACGTACGGTGTTGACGATTCCCATACCGCAAGATACCACGCCCCACGTCTAAAGTCTAGGGTGGTGTGTCCCAGGCGCACACAACCGCCAGCACCTCGTTTACTCGAATGCGTAGACGACCCCACTGTGACCCGGGAAGAACACCTCACCGTCGTCGATAACCGGTGATGCGCGAGTCTCGTCCGGTATCGAGGCTGTATCGAACTCATTGCCTGACTCGTCCAGCAGGTACAGTGTTCCACTCGTGGAGGAGACAACGATGTATACCCCATCTGCCCAGTTGGCGACTGCCGGCGTCGACGCGATAGCACCGTCTGTCGAGAACGTCCAGCGTTCAGACCCATCTGCAGCGTTGAACGAGTACAGGTCGCCGTCTTTACTCCCGGCGTAGATATAGCCGCCATGGTACGTTGGGTTCGACCCTGCCGTTCCGCCAAACCCAGAAGTGGTCCACCGATGGTCCTTGTTGTCCGTTGCTCTGTAGGTGTGTATCTCGTCTGCTGCGACGTGGACATCACCGTGGCCGAGAACGGGCGAACTCGAACCGAATCCAGAAACGGATGCTCGCCACTGCTCGTCTCCGCTAGAAGCATTCAGTACGACAAGGTCGCCGTCTGCCGTCGTGACGTAGACGAGGTCGCTGTGAGCGAGCAGGTCGGAGTAGATTGGGCCGCCGACAGAGACATCCCACTGCTGGTCTGCTGTCTCTCCATCAAACGCGAGGACGCGTCCGTCATTTGTTCCAACGAACACCGTGTCACCGAGAGAAGTAGGTGAGGAGGTGATCGCACTCCCGACGTCTGGGATATCGTCATCGCTCCAGTGCTCGCTGCCGTCGGCAGCGTCGACAGCGTACAGTTTTCCCTGTCCACTACCGAAAAAGAGTTTGTCCTGGTCCATGCCAGTCCACAGATGTCCCGAAGAGTCCGACAGGCCAGGGCCGTCACCGCGCTGTTGAGACCACTCGATTTCGCCATCTTCCCGGTCGAGCGCGTAGAATTCGCTCTGTAACCCGCCGACGTAGACGTGTTCGCTGTCGACTGCCGGTGTGTTGTACTGTGGCTGGCCGCCGAGGTCGCTCGACTCCCACTTTGTGTACAGCTCTGGGTCGAGTGACTCATACACGTTGAGCCGACCTGCTCCCTGTTGTTCGCTGGGGAGTCCGATGTCCTCTGCGGCGTCTTTCAGTTTGTCACGGACATCCTCCCGGTCGGTCGTCCCGTTGGCGATGACCTGTGCGGCCGCACCTGCGACGTGTGGACTAGCCATGGATGTACCTTCGAACTCGACGTAGTCGTCGCGCGGAACCGAAGACAGAACGTCGTCCCCCGGTGCGGCGATTTCGACCTCGGGTCCCTCTGAAGAGAAATCGGCGAGCTCGTCGTTCTCGTCGGTTGCCGAGACGGCAATCACCTCCGGGTGAGCCGCCGGGTGCCCAACACAGTCATCACACTCCCCGTCGTTTCCTGCTG
>PUMG01000377.1 GCA_003551265.1 Halovenus sp. | reverse complement strand
TATGGGGCGTATCTCGAGTTGACGACGATAGGGGTTGTCACTGGCTTTGTTCCGCTCGCAGTGTTGCTCGTCGTCGGTCCACTCGCGTTTCAGCCCGCAACCAGTGGCGGCGTCAGGCGCGTCGAGGCGAACCGGTTTGCACAGCTCCGTGCGTTCGGAGACGGCACAACCATCCGACCACTGCTCGAAGTCACCCGGTCGAGTGGGTCTGTCTGGAAGGTCGTCTTCTCGCTAGGCGTTCTGTTCGCTGTTGCGGCGCTGTTACTCGACCGCATCGTCGTCGCAACTGCCATCGAACCCTCTGGCGGAATCGCGTTCGGGACGCTGCTCGCGCTCGGAACGTTCACCACGTACAACTGGGTGACGCAGTTCGACGGGCCACGGGAGTACCTGCGCTATCCGGTTTCGATGGACGCAGTCTTTGCGGGGAAACGACGAGCGTTCTTCGTTCTCTCGATACCGACCGGGCTCGTCTATCTCGGGGGTGCTGCCATCTGGTACCCGGTCTCGGAGCTGGTGCTGGGACTGGTCGTCTTTCCACTCGTTTCGGTGTACGTCTTCGGTCTCACCGCGTACCTGACCGGGCTCTCGGCGGATGAGTTGCTGTTCGACACCTCGCTGTTCGCGCTGTATGGGTTCGCAATCGCCGTCGTTGCTGTGCCGTTGCTCGTTGCAGCGCTGGCGTACGGAACCGCACCAGCGGAGTCCACAGCGGTCGCAGTTTCGCTCTCCGTACTCTCGGCGGCCGTCGGTCTCGTACTCTCACGCCGTGTTGGGGCACGATGGCAGGAGCGGCTCCGCCACGACGGCGTGTAATACCGGTCAACGGAGCAATTAATAGTTCTCACACGGCGCGGGCAGGTCGAGAATCTATCACAGATTCCGTCGACCGGTATAACTTCCGTTGTCCTATATACCGACTCGGCCATCCGGTTACACATGGACGGGGCCATCATCGACCTCGACGGGACGGTCTACCGGGGCGACAATCTGCTTCCCGGCGCAGACCGCGGCGTCGAAACGTTGCGCGAGGCGGGCGTCGAACTGCTGTTCTTCTCGAACAACCCGACGAAAGACAGCGAGGCGTACGCCGACCGACTCACCGCTCTCGGCGTGCCAGCCACTCCCGACGAAACGTGTTCGGCGGGCGTCGCAACCACCGAGTACCTGCACGACCACCACGCTGACGACGAGGTGCTGTGCATCGCAAGCGAGGGACTCCGCGAGCAACTGGTGGCGGCCGACGTTCGACTGACGACAGTCCCCGAAGACGCCGACGTACTCGTCGTCTCGTGGACGCCCGAGTTTGACTACCACGATATGCAAGCTGCACTCGACGCGGTAGACGAGGAGACGGTCTTTCTCGGGACCGACCCCGACCGGACGTTCCCCGACGAAGGTGGTCGTCTCATCCCCGGTTCTGGCGCGGTTGTCGGCGCGGTTGCAGCAACCATCGACCGAGAACCCGACGCTATTCTCGGCAAGCCATCGGAGACTGCGCTCGCACTTGCACTCGACAGACTCGGCGTCGACCCCCACTCCTCTCTCATCGTCGGCGACCGTCTCGACACTGACCTTGCCATGGGCCAGCGCGCTGGCATGACGACCGTTCTCGTCCTGACCGGCGTGAGCGAGGTTGAGGACATCGACGACAGTCCAGTCACCCCGGACTACGTTCTCGACTCGCTCGGCGACATTGCCGAGATTCTGTAACCGCTGTCAGTACCGAAACCGGTATGTGACCTCTTTTTGAACCTACATCTACCGAGTGTATGGCCGAGACACACGTATCATCGGATGATGAAGGTCCAGTCGAGGAGATGGTGACGGGTGCCGTCAGTGCAGGTACGTTTCTGGTCGGGTTCGGACTGATGTTCGCTGGCGTTCAGTTTTTCTGGGTCGCGTTCGTGATTGGTTTCGCGGGCATTCTTCCGATGGCCCTTGGTCTCGTCAAGTACAAACAACGTCAGAGTGAGCACTCGACCGGAACCGACGAAACGGGAGAGGCTCTCGAAGCGCTTCGCCAGCGCTACGCACGAGGAGAGTTAACTGACGAGGAGTTCGACCACCGTGTCGAGCGCTTGCTCGAAACGGAGTCCGTTCCCGACGCGAAAAAATATGCCGAACGTATCGAAGTGGGGACGGAGAGAGATGTGGAGACGAGACGAAACGAACGCGAACTCGAACTCGAACGCGAGTAAGTCAGACTGGCTCTTCTCGGATGTGATGTTTTCTGTCCTCGTCTTTCATCTCCTGCAGGTGCTCCAGCACTTCACCTTCCTCGTAGCGACCAGCGTGTATGCCCTGCATCTCTTCGACTGGCGGAAGCGGCTCAACCACGATTTTTCCTCCTTCTTCGTGGATGAGCACCTTTCCCGGTGTCTCGATGCCGAACTGTTCCCGTAACTCCTTGGGAATCGTCGCCTGGCCCTTCTTCGAGACCCGAATAACGGTTCCCTCACCAGTATTACTGTCCATATATGTGTTACATTTAGATACAGTCTTACTAAACTCCTTGGTTGGGACGTGACTTCAGTCACGGGAGAACTCACGGACACAAAGGCCTAATACCGACTGGCCAAACGTTTCGGACATGCTGGATTACTTCGACCTCGAATCGACACTCACGCAAGAAGAGCGTCTCATCCGTGACGAGGCCCGTAAATTCGTCGACGGCCGGGTCCGTCCGGACATCGCCGAGCACTACGAGGCAGGGACGTTTCCGACAGAACTCATCCCCGAGATGGGTGAGATGGGGTTTTACGCGCCGAATCTGGAGGGGTACGGACTTCCGGGGGTCAGCGAGACGGCCTACGGGCTGTTGATGCAAGAACTCGAAGCGTGTGACTCCGGCCTGCGTTCGATGGCGAGCGTCCAGGGCGCGCTCGTGATGTATCCGATATACGCCTACGGCTCGGCGGAGCAAAAAGAGACGTGGCTGCCGAAACTCGGCAGGGGCGAGGCGGTCGGCTGTTTCGGACTCACCGAACCGGAACACGGCTCGAACCCCGGTGGGATGGAGACCCGCGCAGAGAAAGACGACGAGGGGTACGTCCTCAACGGTTCGAAGACCTGGATAACGAACTCGCCGATTTCAGACGTCGCTATCGTCTGGGCGCGCGACAGCTCTGACCCCGACACCCCGGTTCGAGGCTTTCTCGTCGAGACCGACCGCGACGGCGTGACGACGAACAAGATAGACGAGAAACTCTCGCTCCGGGCCTCGGTGACCGGCGAGATCGGCCTCAACGACGTCTGGATACCCGAAGCGAACCTCCTCCCCGATGTGTCGGGACTGAAAGGGCCGCTCTCGTGTCTCACACAGGCGCGCTACGGCATAGCGTGGGGGGCCGTGGGTGCGGCGCGTGATAGCTTCGAGACCGCCCGCGAGTACGCCCGAGAGCGCGACCAGTTCGGCGGACCCATCGCTCGCTTCCAGCTTCAGCAGGACAAACTGGCGGAGATGGCGACTCAGATCACGCTCGGTCAGTTGCTCGCGTACCGTCTCGCCGAGTTGAAAGAGAGCGGCGAGATGCGCCCCCAGCATGTCTCGATGGCGAAGCGGAACAACGTCCGAATGGCCCGGGACCAGTCGCGTATCGCCCGCGAGATACTCGGCGGTAACGGCATCACACTGGATTACTCGCCGATGCGCCACATGGCCAACATGGAGACCGTCTACACCTACGAAGGAACTCACGACATCCACACGCTCGTGCTGGGCGAGGACCTCACCGGCATCCCGGCGTACAACCCCGACGAACGGTGAGTCGGTCGGTCGTGAACAGTCTCGGTCCTGCGTTCGGAACGTCGTCGTTCACTCGACGGCGTCGTGGGGCCTGACCAGCATCAGAAGCTCTCGTGTCAACTCGTCACCAGTAAACCGGACGTGGCCCGTGTCGGTCTCGTACTCGACTAGCTGGCTCTCTTCCAGTTTCGGAAGGTGGCTGTGGTGAAGCGCAATCTGGAGGCGCTGTCGACGCTCCTCGGAGACTCCCTCTTCATCCCCCTTTCTCGTCCTGTCTGCGACACGGTTTACGAGTGTATCGTACTCCAGTGTGCCCCCAGATGCGTTCTTCAGGGAGTAGAGGACAGCGCGTCGGCGTCTGTTCGCGACTGCCGACAGCACTCTGTCAGGTGGAACCGATTGCGCTGGGTCCGACAGCTCGTCGATGCTCCGGCCACGCCTGCCTCGTTCCCGACTCTCGTCCATACACACACGATGAACTCCCTGCCTGTTGAACTATTCCCTTGATACACCATGCAACCCGTCGGCGTTCACTTTCGGTCCGTGAGCAGTGCCTGCCTGACGAACGTCCCGATAGCGCGGCGCAGTCGCTCCGTCACTGCCTGGTCAGAAATCCCCAGCTTGTCTGCGAGTTCCTCCGTTGTACAGCCCCGGGGAATGTCGTAGTATCCCATGCGAACGGCGAGCATGAGCGCTTCCCGCTGTGGCTCGCTCAGGCCGTACCACGGACCGGTCCCCGGGTCGGTCGGGTTGTACACCCGAACCAGTTCCAGCGAGATATTCACCTCCTCACAGCAGGTCTGGTACTGCGACAGCTGCTTGCGGTCGGGGAATCGCATCTCGAACTGCCACCTTTCGGCAGTGCCCGTCGCACTCAGTATCTGTCCATCGTGTTCCAAGATGCACTGAAAGAGCGGGTCCTCGCTCGCATTCCAGTCGAGCTTGAACAGGGTTCGGTCCTCGAAGACGTCCATCTCGGTGACACTCTCGACGGTTGGATAGCGCTCGATTGTATCGAGAAACCCCTCCCTGACCGGTTCGTAGACCCAGAAGAGCGGAACCGTGACACCACCGCTCGGCACGAGTGTTTCGAGTTCGATAGCCAACGCCTCATCTATACTGAGGATACGCCCGAGTTCGAAATCATCGGACTGTATCCGAACTTCCGTTATCACACTCATACGCGCTTCAGGCTAGGTTGGACAGGGCCATACAAAAGAGGGGCACATGGTTCACCAAGTCTGTCCGGTACTCGGCGGCCGACTCCCGACTGGGAAGCACGACACGGCGCTCACCTGCCACACGCCCATTTATAAAAACATGGTGTATCATGCTTATTTATATTGTCGGGCTACAGAGTGTCCTGTATGGCGACCGAGATGGAGTTCACAGTTCCAGCAGACGAGTTTCCACTGGGAACGGTCTTCGAGAACTTGCCGGACGCGACGGTTGTGCTGGAGCGGCTGATTCCACACGAGACGGTGACCATCCCGTACTTCTGGGTACGGGGGACAGAAAGCGAGGACATCGAGCGGGCATTTGACCCACACGCGGGCGTCACGGACGTCCGACTGGTCGATAGCGTCGACGACGAGTACCTCATGCGGGCAGAGTGGATGCAGGAGTACGACGGGGTGTTGAGTGCGCTGTCAGAGACGAACGTAACCGTTCTCTCGGGGGTCGGAACAGCTGACGGGTGGCGCTTCGAAGTCCGCGGGAACACCCCGGATTCGATTCCCGAATTTCGAACCCGTGCCCAGAAAGAGGGGTTTTCGATCGACGTCGTGACAGTCCACAGGCTGCTCCCGATTCAGGGAGGGGGCTACGAGTTGACCGAAACCCAGCGTGAGGCGCTGGTGCTGGCGTACGAACGTGGATACTTCGACACACCCCGGGAGTGCTCGCTCGAAGAGATCGCCGAGGAACTGGGTATCACCCAGCAGTCGCTCTCCTCTCGGCTTCGACGCGGTCACCGGCGACTCATCGGTGAGACACTCTCCAGTCCGTAGCGGTTCGACCATATCAATCTGTTCTCGTGGGAATCCATGGCTCACCACCCCGGTTGATTATCTGTCTGCCAGACGAATGGTTCAACATGGCGACCGTGATGGAGTTTACGAGTCCGGCAGCGGAGTTCCCACTGGGAAGTGTCTTCGAGGAGTTGCCGGGGGCGGTGGTCGAACTGGAGCGACTGATTCCGCACGAATCGCTGATAATCCCGTACTTCTGGGTGCGTCACGCCGACACCGAGGACATCGAAAGCGCGTTCGAACCACACGAGGGCGTCAGGGACATCCGGGTGGTCGATAACATCGAGAACGAGTATCTGATGCGTGCAGAGTGGAAACAGGCGTACTTCGGCGTCCTGAGCGCGCTGGCCAAGGCCAACGTCGTCGTGCTCTCCGGAATCGGAACGAAAGAGCAGTGGCGCTTCGAGGTGCGCGGCGAGAGTCAGGATGCAATCGCATCGTTTCGAGAGTACTGCCAGGAGAACGAGATTCCGATAACCATCACCGCCGTTCACGCGATGGTCCCAGTCCAGGGAGACGGCTACCAGTTGACCGAAACCCAGCGTGAGGCGCTGGTGCTGGCGTACGAACGTGGCTACTTCGACACGCCCCGGGAGCGCTCGCTCGAAGAGATTGCCGAGGAACTCGGTATCACACAGCAGTCGCTCTCCGCTCGGCTTCGGCGCGGCCACCGGCGGCTCATCAGAGCGACGCTCATCAGTTCGTCCGAGTGACGAGAGTGTCTTAAACCCTCTGTATAATCAGAGTGCCTACTGAACTAGTTCAGTACACTAACCAGTACACATGAGTACAACGGTTGCTGGGGTGGAAGTTGAATCAGTCGAGTACGCTCGGCGGTCTGGGACGGTTCGCACCCAGTTCGACCAGGAGACGACATCCGCGAACATGGCTGTCATCGCAACACTGGCAGAGATGATGGATGCTGACCCGAGTGAACTGGAGCCACTTTACTCCGCTGTCGACCCGGATGCACTGGAGAGCCTTCTCCACGTTTGCAGTCGAAAGAGCGGAGATACCCGTGTCACGTTCACGCACGAGGGGTACACGGTAACCGTCCACAGCTACGGTGTGGTTACTGTCACACCACAACACAACCGTAGCGAGGGAAGCGAAGATGACTTCTGAGGAGACATCGCTCACGTCGAAAGAGCAGTTGAACGCGGAGCTAAAAGCACTCCTGCTCAGGGCGTACGAGAGCGGCATCGACGTCGAAGGCGGCTTCGAGTGTCGAAACGGACTCACCCACCCCGACTGGGACGTCATCATCACCGAAGTCGAAAAGAACGACCGGGAGGAGTGACCGCTGTCTCTTCCTGGCGGAACATAATTACGAACGACCGTCTGACGTACCACAGTGATGACTGACGACACGACCGGTGGACGCACCGCTCCGCTCGACGGAATCACCGTCCTCGACGCCTCGCGCGTGCTCTCGGGACCGTTCTGTACGATGCAACTGGGCGACCTCGGGGCCGACGTCATCAAGGTCGAACGTCCCGGGGTGGGCGACCAGACGCGCGGCTGGACGCCGCCCACCTACGGTGACTCCGAGACGTCGGCGTACTACCTCAGCACCAACCGGAACAAGCGCTCGATGACGCTGAACCTCGCCAGTGAGGACGGCCGAGACGTCTTTCGGACGATTGCCCGCGAGGCAGACGTCCTCGTCGAGAACTTCCGGGTCGGAACGATGGAGGAGTGGGGGCTGGGATACGACGACCTCCGCGAGACGAACCCCGACCTCGTCTACTGCAAGATCAGCGGCTACGGCGAGAGCGGGCCACAGAAACACCGCCCGGCGTACGACCTCATCATGCAGGCCGAGGGGGGCATGATGTCGATTACGGGCGAGAAAGACGCCGAGCCGGTCCGGGTGGGTGTCGCGATGGCCGACCTCGCCTCGGGGATGTACGCAACTCAGGCCATCCTCGCCAGCCTCTTTCGCCGGGAGTTCGCACAGACAGGTGGCGACAGAATCGAGGTCAGTCTCTTCGACAGCATCGTCGCCTGGCAGACGTACATGGCGTCGTATTACTTTGCGACCGGCGAACCACCGGGTCGAATGGGGAGTAGACACCCGACGATTGCCCCCTATCAGGCGTTTCGAACGAACGACGACTGGGTGGTCGTCGCCTGCGCCTCAGAGAACATCTGGCCGCGTTTCTGTCGGGCGCTCGACCGTGAAGATCTCACCGATGACGAACGGTTCGTGACGAACGAACAGCGCGTCACCAACCGTGAGGAACTGGAGCGAATTCTCACCACAGAGATTGAACAGTACGCCACAGACGAAATCGTCGACATACTCCGAGACCACGACGTTCCAGCGACAGCAGTCAACGACATGGCCGACGTCTTTGCACACCCACAGGTCGAATCCAGAGGAATGCGACGACGCATCGACCACCCGACTGCCGGGAGTGTCGAAATGCCCGGCTCACCGATGAACTTTCTTGCCGGAGAGATTGCGTTCGACCGACATCCGCCGATGCGTGGCGAGCAGACCGAGGAGATCCTGGCCGAGTTTGGCTACTCTGCGGCAGAAATCGAGCAGTTCCAGGAACAAGAGATAGTGTAACGACCAAGACGCAGTGCTCACGTCAACTGGATGTCCTCGATGTCGTGGTGACGGTCGGCGAGCATCCGGGCTGCTTCGATGTTCTTGCCCTCGGTCCCGATTGCAGCACCGTGGTCCTCTCTCGCCACCTCGGCGTACGCGAGTCGGTCGTCGTTCTCGCTGATGGTGACGTTGTACACCGCCGCCGGTGCAAGCGCGTTCGCCACGAAGTCCTCTGGAGTGGGCGCGTCCTCGACGAGTTTGACCGACTTGCCGATACGCTCTTCGACGCGTCTGACGTGTTCGCCGCCCTTCCCGATGGCTTTCCCCATCTGGCCGGTCTTGACGAGGAAGATCACCCGGTCGTGTTCGTCGTCGACGATGCAGTCCCGGACGATGGCTTCTGTCTCCGTTTCGAACAGCGCGGCCAGCTGTCGTGCCTCGTCTGTGAGGGTGATACGCATAGTAGTCCGTCTACTTTTTGCCTGCGCTCATTCGCAGGTCGACGTCACCCGTTCCGAGCTTTATCGGCTTGCCGACGATGACGTTTTCTGTGACCCCGTCGAGTTCGTCGACCTCTCCGTGGATGGCCGCATCGAGCAGGTGGTTCACCGTCACCTCGAACGCCGCCCGCGCGAGGACGGAGTTCTTCGACCCCGAGATGCCGTGGCGGCCGATAGACTCGATGGTCCCGTCGTTGGTCATCATGTCTGCGACCAGCATCAGGTGGCGAACGTTCACGTCGTCGAGCCCCTGCTCTTCGAGCGTGTTCTTCGTCTCCTCGATGATCGACTCTCTGGCTGCTTCGACCCCGAGGTGGCGGTATATCTCGTGGATGTTGTTACACGTCGTTCGGGTCGCATCCACACCCTCGATTTCCAGCACGTCCCCGAACGCCGACCCCTCGGTGTAGAGGACGAACTGTTCGCCGTCGTCGGTGTCTTCTCTGCGGATGACGACGCGCGAGACCTCTTCGATTCCCTTGAACGTTATCTCCCGTAGCTCCTCGACGAGCTGGAGCAGGTCTCTGTACGAGGGTGCTTCAGGACCGAACTGGATGTCGAGTCCCTGCTGGATGGGCTCGACGCCGAGTTTCGACTCGATGGTTGCTGCAATCTCCTCGGCCACTTCGAGCGGGTCGCTCACTGTTGGCCAGCGCTCACGGAGCGTGTCCTCGTTGAGCGACACCAGCACCACCATGTCCGCAACGTTCGTCGAGACGTCCCCAAGCTGGAGTACCTTCGTCGACTCGATTTCCCAGACGACCTCGTGTGCCCGGTCGCGCTGTTCGGCGTACTCGCCTTCGAGGTACACCGTCATCATCGGCGTGTCCGGCTCCTTCCGGGCGTCGACGAGTTCGATGAGCCGTGGAAGCCCCTGTGTGACGTCGATCTCTGCCACACCCGCGTAGTGGAACGTGTTCATTGTGTTGTGCGTGACTACTCCCTGAGCAGTCGTGAACGTCTCCAGCCCGGCAACAGAGAAGTCGTAGACACACTCGTGTTCCGGTTCGACTGTCTCGATTGATTCGATGCGCTCCCAGACGACACCTCCTTCGACGGCCTGTTCTAACTTGTCAAGCTCTGCCGGACGCTCTTCGCATCCGTCCTGTATTTGTTCGATGAGACGTTTGAGTCTGCGTCGTCCGATTCGCTGACGGGTATGCGCGCTGTGGACATCTCGGGATGGAATATCTGCTTTCTTCGCTGCCGATTTGAGTATCCCCCCAAAGTTTGGAATCTGGTCGATCACATCAGGCGCATCAGGATCTATTTCCCGGACGAGCTGTGTCAGTTGCTCGTTGCGCTTTCCGACGAGTCCAATTTGCTCGTGGAACCGTGGAACGTACTTGCACGGAATGCGAAGTGTGTGTGAACTGTCTTGCTGACCTCTCGTGGCATAGATACCGAACCGCGCCAGTAGTAACGAGACTCCTTCCAAGAGGTGTTCCGAAGTAGAGCTAGCGCGTACCGCACGGTCTGCGACGTTCCCGTCTCCGCTAAAGTAACCGGAGAGAAGTCCAGCAACGAAGACATCGTTCGCACCGAAGGCAAACTCGGGAACCACTTTCTCTCCATCTTCGAAGCAAACTGCTCGCAGGAAATCTGAGAGAATCGTCCCATTGAGACGGATATCGTAGCCGGTTGCAAACCCACTGTTGTTCTCGTACTCGTTTGTGGTGAAGTCGAAGCGTTCTGCGAACGCTCTGATTCGCTCTTGGAACTGTGTGTCGACATTCGAAACAGAAACATAGTGTGCTGTCAAGTTCCCCTCGGCGAGAAATGCCCCGATGAAGAAACCAGTTTCCTCGTCAAGTGGGAACTGCTCTGGGAGCGAAACTGTCCCCTGGCGCGGATACACGGCTCGCTCTGCCAGTTCTCCTGCTTCAAGCGCCTGTCGCTTGTTGCGACGCTGATATTCCCCGCCGGGATAGCTCTCGGCACCGCCATCAGTGAGTGTCGAGGTGTACCAGTACTTTTCAGAAGGCAAATAGTCGCGGAGATCTACCTCTGACAGTTCGGCACCGTCAAAGTCCGTCACAACAGGAAGCCAGTCACCTTCGGACAACTCTTCGCCTGTAATAGGGACTACCTCGTTCTCTCTTCTAGTCACGAATGAGTGGGATTTCGTCGCTCGAATCGTTCGCCCGGATTGAAGTTCGAACCGGAGCAGTTCCGGCGGTGCCTCGTGTCGACTCACCTCTTCGACCGGCTTCCACTCGACCTGTTCGTCCGCACGGAGTGACAGCACTTCGAGTTCCGATGGCGCACGAGCAACCTCGTGTCCGTCGAACTCGTGTCCGTCCCGAACTGCAAGGAGTCCGTCGACGAGTGGTCCAATCTCGGTTATCTGTGTCTGCTCACCTCGGCGAACGAGGACCCGTTCGTCGTACGGGACACTCATCTGCGTCCCGGGCTCGCCGATACTCTGTGCGCTGACGGTGCCCACAGGTTCGAGCGCGTCGACGCGGGAGCGTTCGTACTGGGCGACGGTCGCCTGGACGATCTCTTCGGCCTGGTCGGTCGTCACGTCTCGCGTCTCGAACGTTCGGTACAGGTCGTCTCGAAGCCGCTTCGGAAGTGTCGTCTCCTCGACGAGCGCCGTGATGTTGTCGGATACGTCGTAGTCTGTCATGGTATATCAGTCGTCGGTGTGGGCAATCCACCACTCATCAGCCTGCTCGGAAAGGTTGGTCGGGTCGCGTTTCTCACCCATGAAACGCTGTCTGTCTGTCTCGCTGTCGAACTCGTTGTCGAGGACGCGGTCTGCTATCTGTTCGACGTCGACTGCGGGTTCGGTCTCCCTGCTGGATACCTCGACCGGCGAGGTGCCGTCCTCACCGAACTCGAACTGGACGATGGTGTCCGAGGTATCCCGAACAGTACCGTCGTACTGGCTTTCGAGTTCTGCCAGCGCGTTGATGAGCCGACGCTGGAGGTAGCCGGATTTGGACGTCCGGACAGCCGTGTCGACCAGCCCTTCGCGTCCACCCATCGCGTGGAAGAAGAACTCTCGCGGCTCGAGTCCTTCACGGTAGGAGTGCTGGACGAAGCCATGAGCGTCGGCCGAGAGGTCGCCCTCCTCAAAGTGGCTGAGCGTGCGGTTCTCGTAGCCGCGGTTGATGCGCTCGCCACGGACGGACTGCTGACCGACACAGCCAGCCATCTGCGTGAGGTTCAGCATCGAGCCACGAGCACCGGATTCGGCCATGATGACCGCAGGGTTCTCTGTGCCGAAGTGCTCCTCGGCGATGTCTCCCGCGCTGTCACGCGCCTGTCCGAGCGTCTGCATGATCTTCATTTCCAGCGTCTCGTCGACCGAGCGGCCTGGAAGCGGTTCGAGGTCGCCCTGTTCGTATATCTCGATGAGCTCCTCGACTCGCTCGTTGGCCTCCTCGATTGCCTCGTCGACCTGGTCCTGGGCGGCTTTCGGAATCGACTCGTCATCTATCCCGATGGAGAAGCCGAAGTGCATGATGGTCCGGACCGACAGCGACGACACCTCGTTGATGAAGATGCGTGCCCGCGTCCGCGAGTAATCCTTGGCGATTGCGTCGACAATCTCGCCACCGAACGCCCCGACTGCGTCGTCGTCGATGGTTCCCTCGCTGAGTTGACCATCCTCGATGACGACGTCGTCTCCCGCCGAGGAACGGAACTCCAGGTCGAGTCCGTCGGGAAGCAGTTCGGAAAACAGCGTGCGGCCGCTCCAGTACGGCTCCTGTTCGTCCCCGTCGCTGGCAGCATCCGCCGAACGGAGTTCGTCCGGTTCGGGAAGTTCGTCGATTCGCGTCGCCCGGAGTAAGTCGAGCGCCTGCGTCTCGTTGAACATCGGGTTCTGGTGGGTGAGCAAGAACGTCCCCGTAATCTGGTCCTGGATTGCGCCGATGATGTTCCCGCCGAAGCGTGGCGAGAGCATCTGTTCCTGCACACGCATCAACACGCGTGCCTCTGCCCGTGCCTCCTCGTTCTGGAGGGCGTGCATGTTCATCTCGTCGCCGTCGAAGTCGGCGTTGTACGGTGGACAGACCACGGTGTTGAGCCGGAACGTCTTGTACGGCATCACCACGACCTCGTGGGCCATGATAGACATCCGGTGCAGCGAGGGCTGTCGGTTGAAGATGACGATGTCGCCGTCGATGAGGTGACGCGATACCTCCCAGCCGGGTTCGACCTTCTCGGAGAGTTCCTCGCAGTTCTTCTCGGTCACCTTCAGACGACGACCGTCAGAGCGCCGGACGTAGTTGGCTCCGGGATGAGACTCCGGTCCGTTTTCGACGTAGCGCTGGGCCCGGGCAAGGTTGCGCTCGTTCACGTTCATCGTCTGGGTCATCTCCGTCGCGACCCGGTCGGGCACGCCGACCTCGTTCAACGAGAGTGTCGGGTCAGGAGAGATAACCGTCCGCGCCGAGAAGTTCACACGCTTGCCTGACAGCGACCCACGGAAGCGGCCTTCTTTCCCTTTCAGACGCTGTGAGAGGGTCTTGAGCGGCCGTCCCGAGCGATGGCGGGCCGGTGGCGTCCCCGAGATTTCGTTGTCCATGAACGTCGTGACGTGATACTGCAACAGCTCCCAGAGGTCCTCGATGATCAGCTGGGGTGCGCCAGCCTCGCGGTTCTCCATGAACCGCTGGTTGATGCGGATAATGTCTACCAGCTTGTGGGTGAGGTCGTCCTCCGAGCGCTGGCCGTTGTCCAGCGTAATCGAGGGACGGGCTGTCACCGGTGGCACCGGCAGGACCGTGAGTATGATCCACTCAGGGCGTGACCGCTGGGAGTCAATACCGAGCGCCTCAAGGTCCTCGTCAGGGATGTTCTCGAACCAGTCCCGAATGTCCGAGGGCATCAGCTTGTTCATATCTTCCTCCGTCAGGTCGATACCCAGCGCCGATTCGATTGCCCGTCGGTCTTCCTGACGTGGCCGGAAGCTTCCAGAGAGAATCTGCTGGACGCGACTCGCGTCGAGACCAGTCTCTTCGGCGAGGTCGGTCGGTGTCACCCTGTCTGAATCCTCGTCGGGTTCCATCGCTGCAGCGATACGGGTGGGATAGTCCGAGGCAAGCACCTGCTGGACCTCGTAGTACGTCGTTGGCTTTTCGTGCTGGATGTCGAACTGTGTCTCACCGCAGTGAGGGCAGGCGTCTTTCTTGCGCGCCTGTCTGATCGCCGCCTTCGTGACGTCGTTTAAGTCCTCACCGAGGTCACGGGTCCGCTGGAGTCGCTCGCGGAACTCGTCCTGTTCGTCTTCCGTGAGCAACAGCCGCGAACACTCCCGACAGGTTCCGCGCAACAGTCGACGGATGAGCTTCGAGAAGCCGACGTGAATGACCGGTGCGGCGAGTTCGATGTGGCCGAAGTGGCCGTTACACGAACCCGAGTGTTTTCCGCAGGTCTTACACTCCAGGCCGGGGTCGATGACGCCCAGCCGCGGGTCCATCAGACCCATGTCGATCGGGAAGCCATCGTCGTCGTACGTGTCGGCCGTGATGACCTTCGTGGCGCTCATCTCGCGGTACTCCTCGGGGTCCATCAGGCCGAAGTTTATCTGGCCAATCTCCTTTGGTGCGTGTTGACTCATACGGCATCCTCCAGTTCGATCCGGGGAGCGATTCCCAGTGCTTTCATCTCATCGAGCAACAGTTTGAACGCATACGACATCTCGACAGAGTGAATGTCCGTCTCTTCGTCACAGTTCGGACAGTACACTCGCCGTTGCTCGACGTTCTCGACAGCGGTCATACCACAGCTTCCACAGACGTTTATCCACTCGCGGTCGGACTCATCCAGCAGACGCTCTTTGAGCGTCATGGCTGCGCCGTGGCCGATGAACACGTCGCGTTCCATCTCCCCAATACGGAGACCACCCTCGCGGGCACGCCCTTCCGTCGGCTGGCGGGTGAGCACCTGGACTGGACCACGTGAGCGGGCGTGAATCTTGTTCGACACCATGTGATACAGCTTCTGGTAGAAGATGGTGCCGACGAAGATTTTGGCCTCGATTTTCTCGCCTGTCACGCCCGAGTACATGACTTCCTTGCCGCTGGACTCGAAGCCGTGGTCTTCGAGCGCGCCGCGGAGTTCGTCCTCGTCCTCGCCGGTGAACGGTGTGCCGTCGACACGCCGTCCTTCGAGCGAGCCGACTTTCCCGCCAATCATCTCCAGAATGTGGCCGACCGTCATCCGTGAGGGGAGTGCGTGAGGGTTGACTATCAGGTCGGGAACGACGCCCTCTTCGGTGAACGGCATATCCTCCTGTGGGGCGATGTGCCCGACGACCCCTTTCTGGCCGTGGCGGGAGGCGAACTTGTCGCCGAGTTCGGGAATCCGTTCGTCCCGAACGGACACCTTCGAGAGTTTCGAGCCGTCTTCGCCCTCCATCAGCGTCACGGTGTCGACCACGCCGTCCTCGCCCGAGCGCATCGTCACGCTCGTCTCCCGACGTTTCTGTGGCGACAGCCCCCCCATGTCGTCTGGCTCTTCGAGAAACCGTGGGGGAGAGGTTTTCCCGAGCAGGACCGCGTTCTCGTCGACCGTCGTCTCGGGGTTTACGAGTCCGTCCTCGTCGAGGTGGGTGTACGCTTCCTCGCCGCGAGCGCCCCGAACCTCGTCGTCGGGCATCTCGAAGCGGTCTTCCTGTCCGCCGGGATAGCGGCGCTCTTCGCCCTCGTACGTCCGGAAGAAGTGCGAACGGGCCAGTGCTCGCTCGACGGACCCTTTGTTCATCACGAGTGCGTCCTCGATGTTGAATCCCTCGTAGCTCATCACCGCGACGACGAAGTTCTGCGCCGCCGGTCGGTCGTCGTATCCAATCTGCTCTGTCGTCTGGGTCTTGACCAGCGACAGTTGCGGATAATGAAGGAGGTGCTGGCGGGTGTCCGGCCGAATCCGGTAGTTCGCAGAGGGCAGTCCGAGTGACTGCTTTATCATCCCCGACCCCATGGTGATTCGCGGTGAGGCGTTGTGTTCGGGATACGGAATCATCCCTGCGCCGATACCGAACATCAGCTGCGGGTCGATTTCGAGGTGTGTGTGTCGCTCGGTCAGTTCTTTCTCGTCGACGCCTACCAGAATGTCCTCCTCTTCTTCGGCGTCGATGAACTCGACGTAGCCGCGGTCGACGAGGTCCTGAAAGTCGATTTCACCAGCACGGAGCGACTCGATTTCGGAGTCGGAGATGAGTGTTTCACCGTTCTCGACGACGAGCAACGGTCGCCGTGCTCGTCCCCCGTCCGCGTTGATGACGACTTCCTGTGTCCGCTTTTTCAGCGAGACGTTCACCATCTCGCTGATGTCTCCCCGGCGTCGAGCCTGTCGAATCTGTTCTGTGAGCTGTTCCGGGTCGGGATGCGTTCCGACCAGACTGCCGTTGACGTATACTTTCGCCTCTCGTCCCTGACTCATGATTTTAGTCGTCCGCCGGGGCTTCGAGCCCCCCGAAACCGGGAATTCCCTCGACGCCCATCCCGGCAAGTTCCTGTTTCAGCTTCTGTTCGTCCTCAACGTTCTGTGATAGCTCCATCGCCTGTGCGAAGTTTTTCACCAGTCCACAGTTCGGTCCCTCCGGTGTTTCTGAGGGACAGATACGGCCCCACTGTGTCGCGTGAAGGTCGCGTGCTTCGAAGTGTGGCTGTGACCGCGACAGCGGCGAGCGAAGCCGTCGCAGGTGTGAGAGCACCCCCATGTAGTCGGTTCGGTCGACAAGCTGTGAGACGCCGGAGCGGCCGCCGACCCAGTTGCCCGTCGCAATCGGATGCTCCAGTCGCTCTGTCAGCACGTCCGACCGGACGACTGTCGAGACCGAAAGCTGGCGGTTACGCATGTTCGCGCGTTCGAGCTGGTACTTGACGTCGCGTGCCAGCTTGTTCAGCGCCGTCCGGAACAGGTCGCGCATCAGGTCGCCCGACACTTTCAGGCGCTTGTTGGCGTAGTGGTCTTTGTCGTCGGCATCGCGGCGCTCCAGTGCGAGTTCGAAACACGCCTCTGCCATCCGGCACAGGTAGTACGCCTTGTTGATACGGACGTCCTCGTCCGGAATCCCTTCCTCATGGAGATGCGGGAGGAGATACCGGTCGATGACGTAGTTTGCGCGTTTGAGCTGGTAGTTCTTGCCCTGACCCGAGGCGACACGGACACCGAGCGTCTCGATTGCCTCCTCAGTGGTCTGGACCTCCGCAGCCTCCAGGTTCTCCAGCATGAACTTCACGACCTCGGGGTCGTCGCTGACGCGGTGGACGATCTCCTCGTCGGATTCCAGTCCGAGTGCCCGGACCAGCGTGACGAAGTTGACGCTTCCGGACACCGACGGGAACGACACTTCCAGCAGTCCGTCACGCGTTCGCTCACACAGCACCAGCGCGCGGTATCCGCGGCGCTGTGAGAACGTCTTCGCAATCTCGATGGTGTCGCCGTATTTCGTGTCGGTCTCGGCGAGAATCTTGTTGGGTGCGAGGTCCTCGCTGGTCATCAACACGCGTTCTGACCCGTTGACAATGAAGTAGCCGCCGGGGTCGGCAGGGTCTTCCCCGATTTCGATGAGGTCTGGGTCTGTGAAGTTAGCGATGTTACACTTTTTCGACCCGACCATGATAGGCATGCGCCCGATTTTCGTCTCCGTCTGGTCGACGACGCGTTCTTCTTCCTCTTCGCCGCCTTTGATGACGGCCATCTCCATGAACACAGGGGCGGAGTAGGTGATGTTGCGTAGGCGCGCTTCCTGGGGGTACAGCAGTTCTTCGCTGCCGTCGGCTTCCCGAACGCGTGGTGTGACCACGCGAACGTCCCCCAGTTCGACGTACACTGGCTCTTCGCCCTCTTTGTCGCCGATGTCGGTGTCGATGGTCGCCTTCTCGTCGACGACCTGTTGCATTCCCCGGTCGAGAAAGTTGTTGAACGACCGGAAGTGGTGTTCAGCGAGTCGTTCCCGCGAAAAGTACTGTCGTGAGATTGTGCGTTTGTCCTCGATGTCCATTATTGCACCACCATTCGGTACACTGTAACCTGATCAGCGGTTCGTGAATCCCGTGTGATTTTGATGACGTCGCCCACATCCGCGTCGCTCGGGAGTGCGGGGTCGGTCCGTTTTATCTTGGGAAGATCTGTTTTCTTGATGTTATACTCCTCCATCACCGTCTCGATTTCGTCGCCGTCGAGAACGGTGTGCTCCGGTACGAGTGTGTGGTTGCTTACATCTACCATGGGTGTGGCTTGCCGGCTAAGAAGCTGTTCGTAGATACTACAGGGACTTATTTCTGCCAGCCATATAACGCTTATTAAATCAGACGGACGTAGCTACCGGACCCTCGACGAAGTGGTCCTGCCTACGTACTCCTTGGTAGTGTGTGATAAAGTATCTTGCGCGGTGAGTTGGATTGGAAAGCCTTAATACTCGAACCCGGATACGGGGTAATGCAGGCCCGGGTGGTGTAGTGGCCCATCATACGACCCTGTCACGGTCGTGACGCGGGTTCAAATCCCGCCTCGGGCGTATTTTCCTGCGAACATCACGGCGAGTACCGCGTCGCGTGTGCGAGCAATCTCTTCGTGAGCAGGAAATCGTCTCGGAGGATTTGAACCACGGGAACCGAACGCAGTGAGGTTCGCACCGGGTTCAAATCCCGCCTCGGGCGCTTCTCAAAAATTCGAGAGAGAAACGACCCGTAGAGCCAGCCATTCTCCAGAATTCGTCGGATTCAATAGGGCCGACAAAACCACCTATATTTAATTGAATTGGTTGTGAGTTGCCACTTATGACGGATGATGGCCCTAACCCCGACATTGAGGCACTACAGACTAGAATTGAAGAGTTAGAGTCGGAGCTTGACCAGCATGCCCAAGAACTTCAACGTATATGGAAAATATACATATTCCTTATTTCAATTGCGATATTATTTATCGTATCCCCTGTAGTCGCAGCGATCGTCACGTTGCTTGGCATCTTCTTTATAATAATTCAGTATATTGTACCATCTTCCGACTGAGAGTGCCGAGTCAATGGTCGGCTCTTCGTCGACACCTTCGAAACGGGCCACGAGGTAGAACACCTCGCAGGCGTTCGTCTCGGCTAGCAGTCCTTCAGCGTTGCCAGATTCGACCGTCTCAAGGTAGGTCTGGACGACGTTCCGTCCAGGCTCGTTGTAGAGAAACGCAATGAGCGCCTCGGTGTCGAACACGTACCGAGTGGTCATCTGTTTTCAGCACCGTCGGGTCGGAGTCGGTTCGCTCGCTTTTCCTCGCGGTCACGCTCTTGACGCTTCAGTTCCCGAACCCGGTCGAGTACCACCCCTGTCTCACGCTCGTCGGTGGTGTGAATACCACCCAACTCGTCGAGAGTTGGAACGGCTTCAACGACGATCCATCCCTCCTCCTCGTAGATGAACACCTCGCCCGGTGTGTCGATTCCGAACTTCTCTCGGAGGGGCTTCGGTATCGTCGCCTGACCCTTCTGTGAAACCCTGACTATCTCGGGTTCTTCTGTACTACTCATTATTTCAAGTTGTACTCACGTACCAAAGGTAGTACTAACTGTCGGTGAGAGCGGGAACTCACCCATCGAATCCGAGCAACCGGAGTCCGATCAGGGAGACCAGCACAGTCGAGCCTTCGTGGCCGATAACTGCAAGCGGAAGCGGAATGCCGGCGGTCAGAATCGCGGCGATCATGATGACGATGGCTCCGAAGGCGATAGAGAAGTTGAGATACAGCGTCTTTCGTGTCTCACGACTGAGCGAGAACGCGTAGGGGAGGCGTTCGAGCGCATCGGACATGAGAACGATGTCGGCGGTTTCCAGTGCCACGTCGGTACCTGCCCCGCCCATGCCGATGCTGATGTCGGCGGTGGCCAGCGCGGGGGCGTCGTTCACGCCGTCGCCGACCATCGCCACCGCTTCGTGACGCTCTTTGAGCTGCTCGATGTGCTCGACTTTCTGCTCGGGCAGGAGTTCTGCGTACACCTCGTCGATACCGAGTTCATCGGCGATGTACTGTGCGACCCGCTCGTTGTCACCGGTCAGCATCACAATCTGCTCGACGCCGCGTTCGCGCAGTCGCTCGATCGTCGCGGCCGCATCCACACGAATCGTATCAGTGAACGCCAACCAGCCGAGTACCGACAACCCGTCCTCAGATTCGCTGACGACGAGGACGCTCGTCTTGCCAGACGCCTCCAGCGAGCGCAACGCCTCCAGACCCGTTTCGAGTCCGTCGATCGACTCGTCGCCAGTCACCGTCTCGAAGTACCGACGGTTCCCGATGTGAACCGTTCGCCCCGCAACGTTCGCGTGGACGCCTTTCCCGACGACAGCCTCGAATCTGCTCGCAGCAGGGATGTCGAGTGACCGCTCTCTGGCAGCATCGACGGTCGCCTCGGCCAGGTGGTGTTCCGACCGTGACTGGACCGCACTCGCGAGTGCGAGCAGGTCATCGTCGGTTAATTCGCCACTGTCGACGGTTAATTCGTCACTATCGACGGTCAACTCGTTACCATCGACGGCCAACTCGTCACCATCGACGGTTGCGCCCGGACGAGCCGTGACGTCGGTGAGTCGTGTGTTTCCTTCGGTGAGCGTCCCTGTCTTGTCGAAGGCGATTGCGTCGACATCGCCTGCAGTCTCGATGTGTTCACCACCTTTGAACAGCACACCCTGTCGAGCGCCAGCAGTGATTGCCGAGAGGACCGCTGCAGGCGTCGAGATGATGACTGCACACGGCGAGGCCGCAACCATGAGTGTCATCGCCCGATACACGGTCGGTTCGAACGAGTGACTCAGCAACACCATCGGCAGGACAATCGCGACGATGGTCATCGCGAAAACGCTCAACACGTAGGGCTGTTCGAAGCGGTCGATGAGTTGCTGCGTCGGGGCCTGTTTGTTCTGTGCCTCCTCGACCATGTGAATGAGCCGAGAAATTGCGGACTCGTGGGCTTTGCGAGTCACACGAACTTCCAGACTTCCGTTCTCGTTGATAGTCCCACCGAAGACTTCGTCCCCCGGCTCTTTCGGGACCGGGACGGACTCGCCAGTCAGCGAGGACTGATCGACCGTACTCTCGCCTGACTCGACGACGCCGTCGAGAGGTAGTCGGTCGCCGGGACGAACGACGAAGATGTCCCCGAGCTCGACGCTTTCGATTGGCACCAACGTCTCCTCGCCGTCACGTAGTATCCGGGCGGACTCCGGGCGGATCTCCATGAGTGATTTAATCGCCCCCCGAGACCGACCGATTGCGTACTCCTCCAGCACGGTCGCCAGCGAGAACAGAAACAGCAACATGGCGCCCTCGAACGGCGCGCCGATGAACAGCGCACCGAGGGCTGCCAGCACCATCAGCAGGTCAATCTCCACGGCTGGCTCCTGCATCGCCCGAATGCTCTCTTTGATGCCGTACCAGCTCCCGAAGACGTAGGCAGTTCCGTAGGCACCCCAGACGAACCAGGAGGGTGCACCGAACCAGCCGCCGAACAGTCCGCCCGTCATCCCGAAGAACGTGAGTACGACGAACACCGCCTGTCTGTAGAGTACTATCCGCTCGACAGTCGAGGAGGACGCTTCCGTGACGTCGTGGCCCGACTCAGTGGCGGTTGCCATGCTCGTATTTCACTCCGCTGCAGAATGAATGTTCTCATCTCCCCAAAAGAGTTAGGCCAGCCTAAATAAATATTGAAGAAATGCAAAACCGGTGATGACGTACGCCACTCCCTATACTTTCTTGTGAGAAAGGAGTGTAGTCGGCGTATGGAACGGCTGGCAATCAATCCGGGACCGCTCAAGGATGCCCGGGGCATCGGCTACAACCACGCGATTATCGCCAACGGCCAGTTCTACATGGCCGGCCAGGTTGCGATGGATTCGGAGTCGAACATCATCGGCGACGACATCGAAACGCAGGCAAGAAAAGCGTACGAGAACGTCGAGGTTCTTCTCGGAGCCATCGGCAAGGGAACCGCAGATGTGACCAAAGTGACGACACACATCGTAGAGCCACACGAACGGTACTTCGAGGGGTACAAGCAGGTGTATCTGGAGACGTTCGAGGAGCCGTACCCCTGTCACACCGTTCTCGGTGCCCACCAGCTCGCTCACGAAGGGTATCTCGTCGAGATAGAGGTGGAGGTGCCACTTACTGACGCAGATATCGACGCAATCGAGCCGGATGGCGAGGAGATTCGGCGAATCTAGAGGTGGGCGAAAATTATAGCGTACAGTCCCTGCGGTACTTTACCGTTCGTCAAGCGGGACAAACTCGCGGTCATCGGGTCCGATGTAGCGGCCCCGGGGACGGATGAGGCGGTTGTCCGCACGGTATTCGAGGATATGAGCGAGCCAGCCGCCAGCGCGAGCCATGGCGAAGATACCGGTGTACATATCGACCGGGATGTCCAGCGTGTAATAAACCGCACCGGAGTAGTAGTCGACGTTGGGTGCGATTCCTTTCTCGGGGAGTCCGATTTCCTCGGTCAGATACGTCTCGATGGTGGTGGTGTGTTCGAGCCAGCGGGCTTCGCCAGTGTCCGCAGCGAGGTCTTCGAGTTTCGCGCGGAGAATCTTCGCCCGGGGGTCGGTGACGTTGTAGACGCGATGGCCCCAGCCGGGGATTCGACCGCCCGCCTCGACGGTGTCTTTTGCCCACTGGAGCGCCTCTTTATCGCTCTCTTCAATCTCCAGGAGCGTGTTCATCACGTCCTGATTCGCACCGCCGTGTAGCGAACCGGAGAGTGCACCAACACCGCCAGTGAGGGCGCTGTAGACGTCAGCCTTGGTCGAGGCGATGACGAGCGAGGTGAACGTTGAGGCGTTGAGACCGTGGTCAGTGTGAAGGATAAGCGCCATGTCGAACGTCTCCTCGGCAGTCTCGCTCGGCTCCTCGCCGGTCAGCATGTAGAGAAAGTTTCCGGCGTGAGAGAGGTCCTCGCGGGGTTCGAGTGGCTGCTCGCCGCGACGCAGTCGGTCGTATGCAGCCAGTATCGTCGGCACCTTGGCAACTACTCGGCGTCCCATCCGTCGCACAGCATCGAGGTCGTCAGGGTCGCTCCCGCGCTCGGGTTCGCCCGCCGAGAGCATCGAGACACCGCTTCGGAGGGCGGCCATCGGATGTTCGTCGGCCACAGCGAGGTCTTCGAGCATCTCGAGAACGCGGTCGTCGACCGCACGCTCACTGGCCATCGCATCCGCGAACGCGTCGAGTTCCTCACGTGTCGGAAGCTCCCCGTTCCAGAGCAACGATAGCACCTCCTCGTAGCTGGCCTCGCGGGCGAGCGTCTCGATGTCGTAGCCCTGATAGATGAGCCGTCCAGCATCACCATCGATATTGCTGAGCCTCGACTCCGCCGCGAGAACGCCTTCTAACCCCTTCTTGAGTTCGTCGGACATACCTAGTGGGTGTAACCAAGCACGCGGGATAAATCATTAGATTGGCTGTCGACCACGGGTACGACGGCGCGTATATATGGAGTATCGTACCTGTACAGTAATTCTCGTTGCGATGGACAGCGAGAAATCTCTGATGACGTACGATAATCTCTATAAGCGTCTTGGCCATCCTAGATACTCATAGATGACCACACACGTCTCCGACAGCCACCAGGTCGTGTTCCGAATACCGGATCACAACGACCGCGATGACGCCACGGGGTTGCGTGCGCGATGACGGGTCCACACCAGCGCGAGCCGGTCGCTACAGATGGTGCACCACTCCAGGAGGCAGTTGCGGCAGTTGTCCTCGTCCACGGTCGCGGGGCGACAGCCCGGAGCATGATTCAACTTGCGTACGAGTTCTACCGTGAGGAGGTTGCCTATCTCGCCCCACAGGCCGCACGCAACACGTGGTATCCAAACTCGTTTCTCGCACCGGTCGAAGCGAACGAGCCTGGCCGGTCGTCGGGACTACAGCGTCTGAGTGAGCTCGTCACTGAGGCGAACGAAGCCGACATCCCGACCGAGCGTATCCTCGTCTGTGGCTTCTCGCAGGGTGGCTGTCTCGCCAGCGAGTTCGTCGCCCGAAACCCGACGCAATACGGCGGTCTCGCTGTGTTCTCGGGCGGGCTTATCGGGGAGTCTGTCGACCCGGAGGAGTACGAGGGTGACCTGCAGGGGACGCCTGCCTTCCTCGGCTGTAGCGACATCGACCCACACATTCCCGAATCCCGCGTTCACGAGACTGCGGACGTTCTCCAACGGCTTGGCGCATCGGTCGACACACGAATCTATCCTGGCATGGCTCACACCATCAACGAAGACGAGATTTCGGCTGTCTCAGAACTGCTCGATTCCATTCTCGAAGAAGCGCCGTGAGACTCCCGGCACACTGATGAATCACCTGGGCTCGGCCGTCACACCACCCACTCTGTTGCCCACGCTTCGAGGCTGGTCAGCACCGGACACAGCGCCTCTCCTTTCTCGGTGAGGCTGTAGTAGGTCGCGATTGGACGGTCCTCGACACGGCGCTCGACAAGCGCTGCCTCACCGAGGTCGTCGAGCACACGTGAGAGTGTCCGTGAATTCGCACCCGTCGAGCGCTTGAGTTCGTTGAAGCGCATCTCTCCCTCCTGTAAATCGTGCAAGACAATCAGTCGCCACTGTGAGCCAATCTCCTCGACTGCCTCGACCACCGGACACGCCTCCGCGTTCTTCTCCTCCACGCTCGTTTCAGACTGCGTATGTGTCCCTGACATCGATGTTACGTAGTGTCATCTATGTTCGCGAACCGATATATAGGTTCTGGAACGAACCAAGTAACGTAATGAAACTACAACCGCAATCGTCTCGGAGTACAGCTATCTCGACGAAGACCACGGAGGAAAGCCAATGACGACCGTTCTCGTGACTGGCGCGACGGGCAATCAAGGTGGTGCGGTGGTCGAACACCTCCTCGGATCCGGGCAGGTCGACGTGCACGGATTGACGCGCGACACCACGAGCGAGACTGCACAGCAACTAAGCGACCGCGGAGTCACGATGGTCGAGGGAGACCTGAACGACCCGGACTCACTTCGCGGACCCATCGGCGACGCAGACGCGTTGTTTCTGGTGACGAACTTCTGGACTGAGGGCTACGACCAGCAGGTACAACAGGGCAAAAACGCCGCCGACGTGGCGGCCGAGACGGGTATCGAACACGTCGTTTTCAGCGGTGTCGGGAGTCACTGGCGCGAGACGGGTGTCCCACACTTCGACTCCGCCGCAGAAATCGAAGCGTACGCCCGGGAACTGGACCTGCCACTGACCGTGCTCGGGCCGGTGTTTTTCTTCCAGAACCTCGAAGCGTTCGTCGAGAGTATCGTCGACGATGGGACGCTGGCACTGCCTCTCGCCGAGGGCGTCCCGTTGCAAATGGTCGACATCGACGACGTAGGTCGTATCGCGGCTGCGACGTTCGCAGACCCCGACTCGTTCGTGGGTGAGCGCATCGAACTCGCGGGTGACGAACTGACACTCGCAGAGACCGCCGAAACGATATCGGCCGTCTCCGGACTCGATGTCGCGCCGTATCACGTCCCGATCGAGGACGCCTACGACGACTTCGGCGAGGAGTTCACCGTCATGTGTGAGTGGTTCAACGAGGTCGGTTACAGCGCTGATATCGACGCGCTCGAACGTCGCTTCGGGTTCGAGTTGATGACACTCGAAGGCTACCTCCGCGAACACGGCTGGGAAGACAAAGAAGGCATGGCGGCAGTTCCCGGCTGGGTGAAGGCGTTCAGCTGACTTCAGTACCTCACAAGTTCGGTACTGATACCGCACCACGACCGCAGATGACCATCCCACCGAGCAGACACCGAGTGGTTCTTCTCATACAGGAATTATCGTACGTCATCATCGAGAGAACGATACGGTTTTGCGACACCACCGTCAACGAGACGGTATGTTAAGCAGGCAGTTCGTTCGCGAGAACCCTGATACCGTGCGGGAGGCGCTCGAATTGCGCGGGAGCGACGACGTCGACGTCGACGAGATTCTCTCTCTCGACGAGCAGTGGCGAGCGCTGAAATCCCGTGGTGACGACCTCCGACAGGAGCGAAACGAGATAAGCAGCCAGATTGGTGACCTCAAACGCGACGGCGAGGACGAAAAGGCCGAGGAAGCCATCGCACGCTCACAGGAGCTGAAAGACGAACTCGATACGGTCGAGACAGAAGCTGACGAACTCGAAGCAGCCCTCGAAGCACGGTTGCTGGAACTCCCCAACGTTCCACAGGAATCGGTGCCGCCGGGCGAGGACGAACTCGACAACGAAGAGGTCAGACGTGTGGGTTTCGATGAGTTGCGTGACCTCCCAGGCGAGGTCGTCCCGCACTACGACCTGGGTGAGGAACTGGAACTGCTCGACTTCGAACGCGGCGCGAAAGTAACCGGCGGTGGCTTTTACTTTCTCAAGGGTGACGCCGCACGCCTCGAACACGCACTCATCCAGTTCATGCGTGACGTGCACCGTGAGCAGGGATACACCGAGGTGTTCCCCCCAATTCCAGTCAACAGCGACTCGATGACAGGAACGGGACAGCTCCCGAAGTTCGCCGAGGACGCCTACCGGGTGGGTGGGAGCAACGACGAACCCTACGAGCGTGAGGACCTCTGGCTCTGTCCAACAGCGGAAGTGCCGGTGACGAACATGTACCGCGACGAGATACTGCTCGCCGACGACCTCCCGCTCAAGCACCAGGCGTACACCCCGAACTTCAGACGCGAGGCTGGCGAACACGGCACAGAAACCCGTGGTATCGTCCGCGTCCACCAGTTCAACAAGGTCGAACTCGTCAACTTCGTCGCCCCCGAAGAGAGCGACAACCGCCTCGAAGAACTCGTCAGAGAGGCCGAGGAAGTGCTCGAGCGGCTGGGGTTGCCCTATCGTGTCACGTTGCTGTGTGGCGGTGACCTGACGTTCGCCTCCGCCCGGACGTACGACATCGAGGTGTGGGCACCCGCCGACGACATGGACTACGGCCCGGACCGGGGCGGCCGATGGCTCGAAGTTTCGAGCGCCTCGAACTTCGAGGACTTCCAGGCCCGTCGCATCGGACTTCGCTACCGTCCCGAACGCCACGAGTCCGCCGAGTATCTCCACACACTGAACGCCTCGGGCACCGCGCTCGGACGCGTGATGGTCGCCATCATGGAGTACTACCAGAACGACGACGGCACTATCACGATTCCCGAAGCGCTCCGCCCGTACATGGACGGCCAGGAACGCATCGAGGGCCACGACCCCGTCGGTGAGTCAGCCGTTGGTGCGGGCAAAAAAGAGTGAAAGTGAACTCCCGCGCTCAGTCCGCGTCGTCTTCGGTCGGGTCGACGAGTTCCAGTTCGAGGTCATCGTCGTCGAGTTCACCCTCGATATTCTGGGCGTCGGGTTCATCCGCAGGTTCGCTGGGGCGAGCACTGTCTCCTGTCGTCGCTGATTGATCCGCCTGCTGTTCGACTTCGGCCGTGATGGCTTCGAGATCCGCGTCGTCGAAGTCACTCTCTGGCTCGTCCATCGAGGATGTGTCCGCAGCAGCGTCGCCGTGAGCGGTTCCGCCGGTCTCTCTGGTGGCGGCGTCAGTCCCTTCGACGACCTCGTCCACCCCCTCGACGACCTCGTCCACCCCCTCGACGACCTCGTCTATTTCTTCCGTGGCGGCATCGGTCCCGTCGATGATGCCACTCTCATCGAGTTCGAGTTTCATGTCGTCTCCCGCTGACTGGTCGTTCCGGAACTCCTCGTCGAGAAGGTCTTCATCCGGTGGCAACTCCTCGGGTTCGAGCGGGTCGGGGAGTTTGCGTGCGGTTTCGAGCGGTCCCTCGGCATCCTGTCGGAGACCGTTACCCTGTCTGCCCTCCCCGCTGGCGAACGCGCTGGCGGCGTCATTCAGCCAGTCTGCGGCCCGCCAGAGCGAGGCGGCTTTCTGCTTGACCTGCTCGAAGTACGCCGCGGTGGTCGCGTCCGCGGCGAACCGTGCTGCGGTTTCGAACTCGTCGCGAGCAGCCTCGAACGCCGTCGTTGCCTCGCTGAACTCGTGCTCGGCGTCGAGCCACTGCCGCTGCTCGTTGTTACCCATCGCACTGGTGAACGCCTCTCGTCCGTCCACGTAGCTTGCATACCCCTCTCGATACCGTGTTTCTGCGGTCG
>PUMG01000242.1 GCA_003551265.1 Halovenus sp. | reverse complement strand
CTCTTGTGTCGGATAAGCAGGGTAGCGGTGACTGTACTCCATCGATGTCTATTGATTAGAGGTATGTCCACTTAATGGTTTGTATAACGAGTTGTCGGATTCAACCCCGGGGTCAAGCCCCGGGGCATTCTCCTCGAATTCTGTAAACTCCATGCCCGTCGCCAGCAACACCGCAACGTCCGGTCCGAACTCCTCTGTGATGCTCTCGACGTATGTCTCGTCGTAGTCCTCTTCGTAGTGCGCAACAGCCATGAACGTCGACCGATACGCCGCCCGAATAGAGTCGAACGCCGTGGTGTTAGAGCCCGCTCGGACCTGCAAAGCCTGGTGTGATTCCCTCGTCGGAGCCACCGTCGGCGAGATGTTACGAACCGCTGCTGCAAACGCCTCCATCGCCTGTCGCTCCTCGTCGGTCCGCGTCCGCTCTTCGGCGAGCGCTCGTTCGGCCTCCTCGAACAGTGCTGCAATCGTCTCCGGGTCGGTACGGCTCACGTCTGAACCGTCACCAACTCCTCTCTTAACTGATTATGGGATGAACAGGCGCAAAACCTCGCCCTTCAGGGCGGGGATACGCGCCGTCACTGGATGACGCTCTCCACCGATGACTGCACGGCTGGATATTCCACGCCCAACCACCATCTTTAATACAGAACTCACCATAAGTGCTTATGAACACAGTACGATGTTGGAGACAACCCGCACCTATCGAGCAAAAATCGTCAACCACTCCCAAGTGAGTGACGACCTCGATGACTGCGGGCACTCGGCATCGAAACTGTGGAATGTTGCCCGCTATCACACCCAACAAGAGTGGGACGAAACCGGGGAAATACCGTCCGAAGCCGACCTCAAGCGTGAGCTAAAAGACCACGAACGATACAGTGACCTACATTCTCAGTCAAGTCAGCGAGTTCTCGAAGAGCTTGCTGAGTCGTTCAACGGTTGGTTCATAAAGCGCAAGAACGGTGACACAGACGCGAACCCACCCGGCTACCGAAAGCGAGGCGACAACCACCCACGCTCCACTGTGACGTGGAAACAGAAAGGCATCAAGCACGACTCCAAGCACAACAAGCTCCGTCTGAGCAAGGGCTTCAACCTCAAACAGCACCGCTCGGACTTCATCCTCGTCGAGTACGAGACACGTCCGGACGTAACCGTGGAGAACATCCAACAGGTCAGGGCTGTGTGGAACGGCGACCGTTGGGAACTCCACCTCGTCTGCAAGGTCGAAATCCCCGTTGAGGACGCTCCCGGCGACAGCACCGCTGGAATCGACCTCGGTATCAGTAATTACCTCGCCATCGCCTATGACGATGGTGACGCCGAGTTGTATCCGGGGAACGTACTGAAACAGGACAAGCACTACTTCACGCGAGACGAGTACGACACGGAAGGTGAGAACGGGCCGTCGAAGCGTGCGCTTCGCGCTCGACAAAAGTTGTCTCGCCGGAAAGACCATTTCCTGCACGCTCTCACCAAACGCATTGTTGAGCGGTGCATCGACCACGAGGTTGGTCGTATCGCTATCGGTGACTTGAGCAAGATTCGAGAGGACGAGAACGGCGAGGCTCGAAACTGGGGGAAGCGTGGGAACAAGAAGCTCCACGGCTGGGAGTTTGACCGCTTCACCACGTTGCTCGAATATAAGGCCGAAGAACACGGTATTCTCGTTGACCGCACGAGTGAGCGAGACACGAGTAAGACGTGTTCGTGTTGTGGAAGGAAGCGTGACGCGAATCGTGTGGAGCGTGGATTGTACGTCTGCGAGTCGTGCGGTGCGACGATGAACGCTGACGTAAATGGTGCAGTGAATATTCGGAGAAAGATAACTCAGAATCCCCCTACCGGGGATATGAGTAACGGTCGGTTGGCACGGCCAGTAGCCTACCTGTTCAATCAAACCTCGGGGTGTTTCGCACCGGGCGAACAGGCAGGTTGCGAACCTTAATATCCCAACACTCGGGAATCCTCGCGCTTCAGCGCGGGGAGGATGTCAAAATAGGAGTACGAGACTGGAGAAACGATACAAACCGGTATAGAGGACTCCAGAGAGCTACTGACTGCTTCTTTCGGGATGCGTCTGTCGAATAGGAAAGATACATATGAATGATGATTCAATCGTTTCGCATGGGGCAGACACGAACACGGATGGAACGGTTGCTGGAGGACGAACTCGGCGCGTGCTGTGAGGCCGATATCGAAGAGCGTGTGGCCGAACTGGACGAACTTCGAGCGAAGACGGGCGACACCGTACGGAGAGACAGCAATCTGTTGGGGACGCTGGGCAACGAAACCCGGTTGCAGCTCGTTCGATACCTCGACACCGCAGACCGCGAACTCTGTGTCTGTGAACTGGAGACGCTGGCCGACGTCAGCGAGAGCGCGGTGAGTCACGCGCTCTCGGATCTGCTGGAGGTCGGACTCGTCACCCGAGAAAAGCGTGGCAAGTGGCGGTACTACGAGGCGACCGAGCGGGCTTCTGTCATGCTCGCTGCGCTGGAGGAGACACGCTCTGGAAGTGAACGGACCGACGAGGCAGACAGATGAAACTCGCGTTCGTCTGTGTCCAGAACGCGGGTCGGTCCCAGATGTCTGCTGCCTTCGCAGAGCACGAGGTCGAACAGCGCGGACTCGACGACGTCGAAATCGTCACCGGTGGCACCCACCCGGCCGAGGACGTACATCCGGAGGTCGTCGAAACCATGCAGGAACTCGACATCGACCTCGCCGACCAGGAGCCACGTGAGATATCGACGGAGGAACTCGAATCGTGTGACGTGGTTGCAACAATGGGGTGTTCGACGCTCTCACTCGATGCCGACGTCGATGTTCGTGACTGGGCGTTGCCCGACCCGGATGGGGAGACACCCGAGCGTGTACGTGAGATACGCGAGCAGGTTCGAGAGCACGTCGAGGTGTTGTTCGACGAACTGGGTCACGAATCCACACGAAGGGCCAGCAGATGAGCGCACTCGACCACGAACACGGTCCCGACTGCGACTGTCCGGACTGTGGCGACCCGCGGTCGATGAGCTTTCTCGACAAGTACCTGACCGTCTGGATATTCGGCGCGATGGCGGTCGGAGTCGGACTCGGCTACGTCGCGCCGTCGGTGACCGACCCGATTCAGGACTACTATCTCGTCGAAATCGGGCTGATTATGATGATGTATCCGCCGCTGGCGAAGGTCAACTACGGCCAGTTACCACGGGTGTTCAGCGCCTGGCGCATCCTCAGTTTGAGTCTCATCCAGAACTGGCTCATCGGCCCAACACTCATGTTCGTGCTGGCGGTGGTATTCTTCAGTGGTGCCGTTCCACCGTTCCCCGCCCACCCCGAGTACTTCCTCGGGCTGATATTCATCGGGATGGCGCGCTGTATCGCGATGGTCCTCGTCTGGAACGACCTCGCCGACGGGTCCAGTGAGTACGCCGCCGGACTCGTCGCGTTCAACAGCGTCTTCCAGATCATCACCTACGGGGTGTACATCTGGTTTTTCGCGCTGTTTCTCCCGCCCGTTCTGGGGATGGACGCGCTGGTCGCGGGCATCGGTGACTTCGATATCACGGTGACGCAGGTATTCTGGGCGATTGCTATCTTCCTCGGCATCCCGTTCGCAGGTGGCATCCTCACTCGCTTCGGCGGCGTTCGGGCGAAAGGAGAAGAGTGGTACAGCGAGGAGTTCATCCCGACGATTAGCCCGGTGACGCTGCTGGCACTCCTGTTCACCGTCGTCGTGATGTTCGCCACGCAGGGTGACAACATCATCGACTCGCCCGGCGACGTCGTCTGGATTGCCATCCCACTGACCATCTACTTCGTCGTGATGTTCCTCGTGAGTTTCGCGATGGGTCGTGGAATCGGGGCGGACTACTCGACCACGACAGCTATCGGATTCACGGCCGCCTCGAACAACTTCGAACTGGCCATTGCCGTCGCAGTCGCCGTCTTCGGCGTCGGGTCCGGCGTCGCCTTTGCGACCGTCATCGGTCCCCTCATCGAGGTGCCCGTGTTGCTCGCGCTCGTGTACGTCGCCATCTACTTCCAGCAGAAGTTCGACTGGGGTGGATACGACACCGGGAAAATCGAGACGACTACGGAACCGGCCGAGAGCATCGACCACGACGACTGACGACCAGCAACCCGACGTGCTAACAGGCAATGACATTCCGTTCAGTACTCATTCCGACAGACGGGAGCGATTCGGCCGAGACCGCCGCCCGCCTCGGTTTCGCGCTCGCAACAGCACTCGATGCGACGGTTCACGTCCTGTCGGTCGCGGACGTGCGACTTGCCGCCAGCACGGGCTATACGAGCGAGTCGCCGAAGATTCGACACCGGCTACGCGAGCAGGCAGCCGAACGCGTCCAGTCGCTTGCGGCAGCGGTACCGGCAGGTCTCGACGTCGTCGACGCAGTCCGGGAGGGGGTTCCAGCCACCGAGATAGTCGACTACGCGACAGCGAACGACCTCGACGCCATCGTGATGGGGACTGCTGGTCGCGGGAATTTCGGACGCCTCGTCGTGGGGAGCGTCGCCGATACGGTGATTCGAACGGCACCCATGCCGGTCATGACGGTCTCTCCCGATGGAGTCGACGCCGACAGACAGACGTTCACGTTCGACAACCTGCTGATTTCCACCGATGGAAGCGATCCCGCGGAGGTTGCTGCCCGGCGTGGTCTCGACCTGGCCGAACAGCTCGACGCGACCGTCCACCTGCTCACGGTCTCCGACAGCACGCTCGAACGTAGCGTGCCCGTCCTGTTCGAAACCGACAATTTCGACACACAGGAACTTCTAGAACGAGCGAGTGAGCACCTCACGGTGCTGGTAACCGAGGCGCTCGAACGCGACCTCGAGTTCCTCACCGTCACCAGAGAGGGTATCCGGCAGCGGAGATTATCGCCTACGCGGAGGAGAGTGATGTCGACTGTATCGTCATGGGGACACACGGCCGAAGCGGTGTCAAACGCCTCGTCGTCGGAAGCGTCGCCGACAAAGTAATTCGAACCGCACCGGTGCCAGTCACGACGGTCCGGGCGGACCCAGCACAGAGCAACGAGTGAACGCAGCCTCACACTGCGAGACAGTGTTCGGTCGAGAGTCGAGGGGAAACAGTCATTGGGACGAACGCCAAATCATCAGTCGATGAGACAGTCAGCCGAGTTCCAGCGTCGAATCGACGACGCCATCGAAGACGGCTGGCAGATAGACGAAGAGTCGCCGGGGCGGGTCGTCCTCAGAAAGCCGGATTACGGTGACCTCGCCATCCACATTCTGCTGTTCGTCTTCACGGCTGGACTTGGAAATATCATCTACGGCGCACACTGCTACATCAATCACCCCCAGCGAAAGGTACTCAGAGAAGACGACCTCGAAACCGAGGACGGGACGAACTTCCAATCCGAGGCGGCAGACAAAGAGCTCGAAACCCTGGACATCGACGCCGAACTGGAAGCAATTCGAGCGGAAACCGGAGGGGGAGATGGACAGACAACAGCGAGGGAATCTAGCCCGGAGAGTTCGCTCGAGGCACTCAAGCTCCAGTACGCCCGTGGCGAAATCGACGATGACGAGTTCGAACGAGCGGTCGAACAACACACTGGTGAACGACTGTCAGAAACTGGTAACCGGCCGTCGAGACTGCGTGACTACAAGCGCGGCGAGCGTGACTACGAGCACAGCGACACTGTGCAGGCACGCGAGCGTGCGGAGACCGAGCGCGAAGTTGAGTGAGACTGCGAGAACTCACAGAAACAGCTGTCGAAACAGCGTGCGTTCGGCCCGATGTAGCCGTTCGAGAAACGCCGACTTGCTGATGCCTAACTCCGCAGCAACCTCCCCTGCCGTCGCTTCGCGCGGAATCGAGAAGTATCCCATCTCCAGTGCGACCCGGATACACACTTCCTGTTTCGGCGTGATGTCCCACTGCTGGGTCGGTGTGGCTTCGTTCTCGCGCTGGAGTTGGTACGCCCGCCTGAGTTTCACACCGACTGTCTCACCCGCCCGCTCCATCACACCCTTGAGAACCTCCCGTCCAACCACTGCACCCGTGACGAGTGCGTGACCCCCCTCGTACTGAAGCGACTCGATGATACACCCGCTGCTCACGAGTTCGTGAACCACGCACGGGTGCTTCGAGAGACACCGGTACGTGTCCTGTTGCCCGCCGTCTGCGACGTGCAGATACCGGATGCGGTCGTCGTTGTCGAGCTGCCCCCGGAGTTCCTGATTGGAGGGTGCGCTGAACTGCAACAACACGTAGCCGTCGTCACGCAACTGTGGCGGTCTCGCGTCTATTCGAACGTCGACCGCCCGCGTCGCCGCTGCCAGCGGACAGTCGTCCCCCTCGACCTCGAACTCGACGACGAGACACTCCTCTATCATCTCTGCGGAGAGTATGACCTCAACAGTATATAAAAGGCCCACATAAACGGGTCAATCACTTTGTTCTGTCACGCCCTGTTGACATACGAGCGATAACGATGGACATCGAGACAGTCAAAGAGCGCGCCGGGCCGCGGGAGTTCAACCCGGCAGACGACCTGCCAGAAGAGTACCGCAAGGCGGCCACCCGGATGATAGAGTTCCACGCCAATAGCGAGATTATGGGGGCGTACCTCGAGCGGCCGTTCATCCGACAGGCACCGAGCATCGACCGAAAGCTGGCGTTCTCGGCGAAAGTACAGGACGAAATCGGCCACGGTCAGTTGCTCTACCGTGCGGCCGAGACGCTCGGCATCAAGACGCGCGAGGAGATGCTCGACGACCTCGCAAACGGCGACGGCAAGTTCCTCAACTGCTTCCACTACCCGATGGATAGCTGGGAGGAGACGCCGATGATCGCGTTCTTCGTCGACGGTGCAGCGATGCGCCGGCAGGCGACGCTCCGGCGGACCAGCTGGGAGCCCTACGCCCACGCGATGGACAAGGTCTGCTTCGAGGAGGGCTTTCACGTCAAACACGGCGAGGACATCCTCGCGACGCTGATGAGCGGCTCGCGTGCCGAACAGCGCCGCACACAGGAAGCGTTCGAGGAGTGGTGGCCACGAATCATCCAGTTCTTCGGGCCGACCGACGACAAGAGTACGCACCACGACTTCGCCGCAGACGTCGGTCTCAAGCAGATGACCAACGACGAACTCCGCCAGGCGTTCCTCGACATGTACGTTCCGAAGGCGAGAAACTACGGGCTCGAACTCCCCGACTATCCCCGAGTACACCAGAACGACGACGGTCGCTGGGTGGTCGAAGAAGACGACCTCGACTGGGATGAGTTCTTCACGGTCGCACGGAACAACTACGAACCCGGTATCGGTCAGATTGACGGCCGTGCGCGGGCACAGGAAGCCGTCGAGTGGGTCCGTGACGCAATCGAGAGTGACGCCACACCACAGAGTGGCAAGGCACCACAGGCCGCCGACTGAACACAGCGCGCCACGATAACCAAACATGACACAAATCTGGGAAGTATTCAGGCAGGAAGAGAAAGGAGGCTATCACACCCACTGCGGGAACGTCCACGCTCCCGACAGGGAGATGGCCAAACAGTTCGCGGCTGTCCAGCACGGTCGGCGCAAGCCGACGAACAGCATCTGGGTCGTTCCGAAAGACGAAGTCGGTGAGATCGACGGCGACGACGTGAGCTTCGGCGGGACGACCGACAAGGGCTATCGCTGGACGACAGCCTACAACCTCCAGACGCGCCAGGCCGAGGAGGTCGAAGAGTCCGACGCCGAGCAACAGGACGCCGAACAGCGCCGGGGTGAAGCATGAGCGCGGTCGCAGAACTCGACGAGAGAGAGCGAAACGCGCTCGAAGTGCTGTGCAAGCGCCTCGCCGACGACGAGTTCGTCATCGCAGAGCGCTACACTGAGTGGCAGGTCCGTGCGCCGTCGCTGGAGT
>PUMG01000049.1 GCA_003551265.1 Halovenus sp. | reverse complement strand
GGACCCATATAACAGCTTACCGAATATTTTTGGAATCTGTTCTTTCGTAATTCCTGGACCGTTGTCCTCAATGACGAGGCGGTAGTAATCTCCTTCATCCTGTACTTCGACGTAAATGTCTGGAAGAATACCTGCTTCTTCACAGGCGTCGAGGCTGTTGTCTACGCCCTCTTTGACGGCGGTGACGAGCCCCCGGGCACCCGAGTCGAATCCGAGCATATGTTTGTTCTTCTCGAAGAACTCGGCGATGGAGATCGCTCGCTGGCTCGCGGCCAGTTCCTCGGCAATCCCCTCGTCGTCACCGAGGTGTGACTGATACGATGTCATCTTGTGAGGGTACGTACCGCACCGGGACTTAAAGATTGTACGCAAGCACGGTGAAAGTATTATACGGGTTATCGGACCTGTTCAGAGATTCTCGCCACAACGTGCGGCGAGAACTCTCTGATGACGTACGATAATCCCTATAGTTCGACCCGCCAACACACGAAATCGGCGAGTTACTTGACGTTCGAATCAAGTAGGAGACAGCACACCTCGTCCTGAATCATCGATGGTAGCACGCATGTTGACTTCGCCCTCGCGCGTGCGTACGTGAAGTTTAAGAGTGGGGGTGAGCTATACACGTATAACGATTTTATGTCCGAAGAGAATGAGTACGGCGCAGAGCAGATACAGGTGCTCGAGGGGCTCCAGGCCGTCCGCAAACGTCCGGCGATGTACATCGGGTCGACCGACAAGCGCGGGCTTCATCACCTGGTGTACGAGGTCGTGGACAACTCCATCGACGAGGCGCTGGCTGGCCACTGCGAGGAGATTACCGTCACGATTCACGAAGATAACTCAGTTTCGGTAACCGACGACGGACGTGGAATTCCAGTGGACACCCACCAGAAACACGACCGGCCCGCGCTGGAGGTCATCATGACCGTCCTCCACGCTGGCGGAAAGTTCGACAACAAGTCGTATCAGGTCTCTGGAGGACTCCACGGCGTCGGGGTATCTGTCGTCAACGCGCTGTCGAAGTGGCTCGATGTGGAGGTCAAACGCGACGGTGCACTCTGGCGACACCGCTTCGACCACGGCGCACCTGAAGGCGACATCGAGCGCGTCCGAACCCTGCGTGACGACGAACAGACGGGCACGACGATTCGGTTCTGGCCTGACGACAACATATTCGACACGACGACGTTCACGTTCTCGACGCTCGAGTCCCGACTCCGAGAGCTTGCCTTCCTCAACAGCGGCGTCGAAATAACGCTCACCGACGAGCGAGACGGCGAGGAAATCACCTTCCGCTACGAAGGGGGAATCCGGGAGTTCGTTGGCTTCCTCAACGAGACGAAGACGGTGCTTCACGACGACGTCATCTACTTCGAGGATGCGTCTCCGATTCCAGGAGATGGCGACAACGGAATCGTCCACGTCGAGATTGCAATGCAGGCAACCGACGAGTTACAGGGCTCATTCCACGCGTTCGCCAACAACATCAACACCCGCGAGGGCGGCACTCACATGACCGGCTTCAAAACCGCGCTGACGCGGGTGGTCAACGAGTATGCCAGCACGCACGGCCTGCTGAGGGACCTCGACGACACCCTCAAAGGCGAGGACATCCGCGAGGGACTGACCGCGGTGCTCTCGATAAAACATCCCGACCCGCAGTTCGAGGGACAGACGAAGACGAAACTCGGAAACGGCGAGGTCAGAGGAATCGTCGAGTCAGCGATGCACGAACACCTCGATACGTACTTCGAAGAGCACCCACAGACAGCCGAGAGCATCATCTCGAAGGCCGTCGAGGCGGCGAAAGCCCGCAAGGCTGCAAAGAAAGCAGAGGAGCTGACGCGGCGAAAGAGCGCGCTCGATTCGACGTCCCTCCCTGGCAAACTCGCCGACTGTCAGACGCGCAACCCCGCAGAGGCGGAACTGTTCATCGCGGAAGGAGATTCCGCAGGCGGAAGTGCAAAACAGGCGCGCAACCCGGAGTTCCAGGCAGTCTTACCGATTCGCGGGAAGGTGTTGAACGTCGAGAAACACCGCCTCGACCGCATTCTGGAGAACGACCAGATTCGGAACATCATCACGGCAATCGGTGCGGGCATCGGCGACGAGTTCGACATCGAGGACGTCAGATACGAGAAAATAATCATGGCGACAGACGCCGACGTCGACGGTGCACACATCAGGACGCTGTTGTTGACGTTCTTCTATCGTCACATGCGACCGCTGCTCGAGAACGGCTACGTCTACGCCACCCAGCCACCGCTGTATCGCATTCGCTACCGGGGCGAGACGTACGACGCGATGACCGACGACGAGCGCGACGAGATAATCGCAGAGAAGTGCAACGGCTCACCGAGTCAGGTCCAGCGCTTCAAGGGACTCGGCGAGATGAACCCCACACAGCTGTGGGAGACGACGATGAACCCCGAGAACCGCATCCTCAAGCGCATCACCATCGAGGACGCAGCAGCGGCAGACCGGATGTTCTCGGTGCTGATGGGCGATGCGGTCGAACCGCGCAAGCAGTTCATCAAAGAACACGCACCCGAAGCAGAGTGGGTAGACATCTGATGAGGTAAACGCATGAGTTCAGACTTTCCAGACCCCGTAGACGACGTCGAAGTACCGGCCGCGAACGTCGAGCACGTTCGCATCGAAGACGAGATGGAACAGAGCTACATCGACTACGCGATGAGCGTCATCGCCGGTCGCGCCCTCCCGGACGTTCGAGACGGACTCAAGCCCGTCCACCGGCGTGTGCTGTATGCGATGTCGGAGATGGGCATCACGTCGGGTTCGAGCCACCGCAAGTGTTCGTCCATCGTCGGCGAGACGATGGGTGATTACCACCCCCACGGCGACAAGGCAATCTACGACACCCTTGTACGGATGGCACAGCCCTTTTCGCTTCGGTATCCGCTCGTCGACGGACAGGGGAACTTCGGGTCGATGGACGGCGACCCGCCTGCCGCGATGCGCTACACGGAGGCCCGGATGGACACGTTCGCCGAGGAGCTGCTGGCGGACCTGGACAAAGACACCGTCGATTTCCAGTCGAACTACGACGACCGACTGCGCGAACCCGAGGTCCTCCCCGCGAAGCTGCCGAATCTCCTGCTGAACGGCTCGTCGGGTATCGCAGTCGGGATGTCGACGAACATTCCGCCACACAACCTCGGTGAGGTCGTCGACGCGACGATTCACCTCATCGACAACCCCGACTGTGGCGTCGAGGAGTTGATGGGACACATCAAGGGACCGGACTTCCCGACAGGGGCGAACATCGTCGGCAAGGACGCAATCTACTCGGCATATGCGACCGGTCGCGGACGGATTCGCATGCGTGCAGAGTACGAAATCGAGCGACGCGACACGGGAGGTGACCGCATCATCATCACGGAAATCCCGTATCAGGCGAACAAGGCGCGTCTCGTCGAGCGAATCGCCGACAACGTCAACGAGGGAGTCATCGAGGGAATTTCAGACCTGCGCGATGAGTCCGACCGCGAAGGCGTCCGGGTCGTCATCGACCTCAAGCGGGGTGCGAACGTCGATGTCGTCGAGAACCAGTTGCTCGAGCACCACCTCGAAGCCACCTTCGGCGTCATCAACCTCGCGCTGGTCGACGGCCAGCCGCAGGTGCTGACACTGAAAGAGACGCTCGAACAGTACGTTGCCCACCGCAAGGAGGTCGTCCGCCGCCGGTCGAGACACGACCTCGAAGAAGCACAGGAACGAGCACACATCCTCGAAGGGAGGCTCGAAGCAGTCGAGAAGGCGGAGGCAATCGTCAACCTCGTCACCGAGTCAGCCGACCGTGAGCAGGCTCAGCAGGTGCTCGAAGGCGAACTCGACCCTCAAACACTCGACATCGACCTCGAGTATCCCGACGTGCAGTCGACGTTTTCGTTCTCGACCGAGCAGGCAGAACACATCCTGCGGATGCAGATCGGGTCGCTCACCTCGATGGAAGCAGGCGAAATCGAAGCGGAGTACGACGAGCTGCAGGTCGAAATCGAGTACCTCGAGCGTGTGCTGTCGTCCGAAACGGAGCTGCTGTCGGTCATCAAAGACGAACTCCGCGAACTCGCCGAGGAGTACGGCGACGACCGACGGACTGCGATTCTCGAAGACGAGGGGCAGGTGACACACGAGGACCTCATCCCCGAGGAGGACTGTCTGGTGGTCATCACCGAGGAAGACTACATCAAACGGATGCCTGCCGACGCGTTCGACCCCCAGGGCCGAGGTGGGAAAGGTATCATCGGGTCAGACCCCAAAGAGGGGGACCGTGTGTCGAACGTGTTCCGGGCGAACAGCCACGACTACCTCTGCTGTTTCACGAACTACGGGAAGGTGTACCGACTCAAAACCTATGAGATTCCCGAGATGTCACGGACCGCCCGGGGGAAATCCGCCGTCAACCTCATCGACCTCGACGCAGGTGAAGAGATCACGGCCGTGGTCAACACCGACGAGTTCGAAGCAGACGAGTGCATCACGATGGTCACACGAAACGGCTACATCAAGCGGACATGTGCGACGGATTTCGAGAATATCCTCTCGACCGGCATCATCGCCGCGAACGTCGGTGACGACGACGAACTCATCGACGTGGCAGTGACCGATGGTACGGGCGACCTCGTTATCGCCACCGAAGAAGGGATGACCATCCGTTTCGACGAAAGCGAGGTTCGACAGATGGGACGGAACGCCCGTGGAGTCCGTGGCATTGCTCTCGACGGGGACGACCGGGTTGCCGGAATGGTCTCGACCGACGACGAGGACGAGCGCACACTGTTGACCGTGACACGAAAGGGCTACGGCAAACGAACTCCGCTGTCGTCGTACCGACCCCAGTCGCGCTACGGGAAAGGACTGGTCGACATCAAGACGAACGAGCGAAACGGCCGCGTCGCCACCGTCAAAGCTGTCGAAACTGGTGACGATATCGTCGTGATGAGCGAGAACGGCCAGATTATGCGCTGTCCCGTCGACGAGATATCGACCCAGGGGCGCAACACGATGGGCGTCACTGTCATGCGACTCGACGGTGACGACCGGGTCGCCTCGGTCACTGTCGTTCCGGAAGTACTCTGAGACGGCTACCGGTCTACTTCGTAGCCAGCGTCTTCGATTGCGGCCGCGAGGTCGCTGGTCGAAACGTCGGCAGCGCTGACCTCGACTGTGTCTCGTTCGTGGTCTGCTTCGACAGCGTCGACCCCGTCGAGTTCTCCGAGTGCGCTTTCGACGTTCGCTTCACAGCCGTCACACGCCATCCCTGTCACGGTGAACGATTGTTCCATACGTTCCGGTACTGTCTCGGCTGACAAGTCGGTTGCGACATGTATTAAATCTCTGTGAAAGTGTTCGTGTACTTTATATATCTTGATGTGCTATTAGATGTCATGCGGTTACCAACGAAGCGGAACCGTTCGAGCGGTAGTCGGTCGCCAGACGATGATGATGTCGAACACCGAGAAGAATCGGCCGTTTCGATCACACACACAGTCGCTGCCGTGAAAGACGAAACGGCGATCGACGACAGTGTTCCCCCTGAATTCCCCGTCCAGTTGTACGACTACGTCGATGTCGAAGCGCTCGACCAGTTGCTCGCTCACGCCGAGACAAAAACAGACAGCGAGTGGACAGTGACGTTCGCGGTCGATGACTTCGACGTAACTGTTACCAGTGACGGTACCGTCTCTGTGAAATAACGCTCCAGCCTGTTGCTCATTCAGAGACGTTCGGGAGATCGATTCGCCGTCCTGTTATTCGGTCTGGCTTCAGTTCGTAGAGACGGATGTCGAGATTCCTCCTGGGTTCGGACCACAACTCGAACAGTGGTCGGCTCGTCTCACCAAACTGTGTGACGTGATCGGTCGTCAGGTCGTCCTCACGGATTTCTTTCGGTGAGCCGACTGCGATGACGCTCCGATAAGACTGCGCAGACTCCTCATAGAGCGCGAGTCGTGCCTCGCCAAGCTGTGACTGGAACCGCTGTTTCTCGCCGTGGCCCGAGTACACGAGACGGAAATAAAAGTGTCGACTGTCGGGGTCGAATCGATACGTGACCGGAATAGAGTAGGGCTGACTCGCGTACGCCAGCGAGAGAATCGCCGTCTGGTGCTCGCTGAGGAACTTGTCGATTGCGTCGTCCGCCATCGCAACCTGGGCTGGAACGGTCATCGGTTGTCCTCACTCTCTTCGAGTTTGGTGTACGCAGCCATACTGTTTTCGCTCCCACAGACGATACAGGTCCCGTCGAATTCCTCACTCGCCGCTTCGTCGAGGAGCAACGTCGCGTCACAGTCCGCGCAGTCGAATCGGTATGCATCGCCGTCGACCTCCTCGAACCGTTCTTCGATGTCTCCCGTGGCGAGTACCGGTGGGGAGGAGTGGCGCACCGAACGAAGGCGGAGCCGTCGCTGGATTGCACCGAGGATGGGAACTCCGAGTGCGCCCACGAGTACAACCGCACCGAGCGCAACGGTCACTCCAACCGTGGGGGCGAGTTCGAACACGACCGTTGCCAGATACCACCCAGCAGCCCCAGCGGCCAGCGCGCCAGCGAGGCCTATCGCTGCGACCACAGGCGTCTCGACTCCCCGTCGGAGTGCATCAAGCGGACGCTCTCTGTAGGCGCCGCCAGGCTGTAACCGATCTCTGATAACCAGGAGACCGGGAAGGACGGTGATGACGGCGACAAACGCGAAGATGATTGCCGCTCCGGTGACGAGTCCGAACCGCTGGAGTGGTGGCGAGAGGGCAAGCGCGAGTACACCGAAAGCCGCGGCTGTCGTGGCGGCGCTCGCGAGCAATGCACCACCCGTCCCGGTCATCGTCGCCTCGAGCGCCGCGGTCACCGACCCACGCTGGGAGCGCTCGTCCATGAACCGCTCCCCGGCGTAGATGCTGTAGGCGGCACCGAGACCGATCGCCAGACTGGTGATGACTGCAGTCTCGGAATTGAACGGAATATCGAGTAACGCCATAGCACCCAACAACCACGTGAGCGCCATGACGACCGGCAGTGTGGTCACCAATCCCAGTGAAACGGACCGGTAGCGTACCCAGAACAGCACTGTCAGAAACACCAGAATGACGACCACTGTCACCGCGAACGCTTCGACGAGCGTCTCCAGGAGAGCGTCTTGCAACACGGCCTGTGTTACGACTTCACCGGTCGCAACAGCACTGATGTCCGCATCGATGCCGGCGATTGCATCGGCGAAGGGACGGAGGTCGTTGGCGACACTCTGAGCGGATTCACCACCCACGACACCGACCAGCAGGCGCGTCGAGGTGAACTCCTCACCGGACCGGCTCAGATACGTCGCGGCAACCTCCTCGTCGGCGGCGAACAGTTCCGCATAGACCGCTTCGACGTTGCTGTCTGGCAGTCCATTGCCGGTTTCGTCGTACTGGTCGACGAACGCGCCGAACGTTTCGTTCTCGGCTGCCACCTCGCGAATCGCCGTATGGACTCCACTCACCTGGGGCGTCCCGTCGGGGAGGAACTGGATCGTACCGCCTCGTTCGAGGTTGTCACTCTCCGCATCGAGCGCGGCCAGCAGTTCGGGAGACGTAATCTCCCCCTGTAACAGTATGAACTCATCACCTCCCCCGGCGGCGAAGTTCTCGTTGAGATAAGCGAAATCATCGCTGATAGTGTACGTCCCGGGCTGGAACGGGCCGGGGAGGTACTCCGTCCAGGCGGGCGGGTTCTCGGGCAGGAAATCCGCCTGGTTGAACTCGGTGTCGATGGTCGTTGCTCCGTAGACGCCAGCAGTGGACAGGAGCAACGCGGCGACGATGAACGCCACCGGCGCACGCCAGGTAATCGAGCCGATTCCCCCCAGGACCCGATTCGCGAGACCGGGTGACGCGCCAAACGCTGGCTTGGCCCGAG
>PUMG01000110.1 GCA_003551265.1 Halovenus sp. | reverse complement strand
GGACGGGAATCTCGCCGGGAACGGTGTCGAGGTGTGAGGTAAGCAACACGCCGTCGTCACCCGGAGCCTGGACGTTTCCGACCTCGTCACGGAACCTCTCGCGGCCGTGGCTCTCGAAGAACGCACAGAGTACGTCGGCACACGCCTCCTCGTTTCCGCTCACAGACGGGGTCTGAACCAGCTCAACCAGTAGTTCGCGTGCCTCCTGTTCATCGACGCTCGCGGCACTCCCTCCGTCCAGCACGTTCATCCTATCACCGCCGAAAGCGCTTCGACAACCTCGTCGACCTCCTCCTCACCGATGACGAGCGGAGGCAAGAGGCGGACGACAGTCCGGCCCGACGTGAGTGCAAGAATACCGTGTTCCATCGCCAGGTCACGCACCAGCGCGTTGGCGTTGCCTTTCACCTCGATGCCGACCATCAGCCCTGCGCCCCGAACGTCGCGGACGTCATCACCGAGTTGGCGTTCGAGTTGCTCGCGCAGGTACGACCCAATCTCGCTGGCGTGTGCAGGGATGTTCTCGTCACGGAGTGTGGAAAGCGTCGCATGCGCGGCGGCCGCGATGACCGGGTTGCCGCCGAACGTCGAGGCGTGTGAGCCGTAGTCTTCGGCTACCCAGTCACGACAGAGCGTCGCACCGACTGGCAACCCGTTTCCGAGTCCTTTCGCGCTCGTCAGAATATCCGGGACGACACCGGTGTGCTCACAGCTCCACATCCGGCCGGTCCTGCCGAGTCCAGTCTGGATTTCGTCGAAGATGAGCGCAGCACCGACCTCCTCGGTCACCTCGCGCGTGGTCTCCATGAACTCCGCCGAGGCGGGGTTGATACCACCTTCGCCCTGAATGGGTTCGAGGATGACCGCCGCAGTGTCCTCGTCGACAGCGTCGGCCATCGCATCGCTGTCGTCGTAGGGGACGAACTCCACGTCCGCCAGCAGCGGTTCGTATGGCCCTCTGTACTTTTTCTTCCACGTCGTCGACAGCGACCCCATCGTCCGGCCGTGGAAGGCACGCATCGTCGAGACGATTTTTGGCTTACCGGTCGCAGCCCGGGCGAACTTCAGTGCGGCCTCGTTGGCTTCCGTCCCCGAGTTGCACACCCAGACGTTGTCGAGTCCTGCCGGGGCGACGTCGGAAAGCGTCTCGTGGAGCTGTGTGCGTACGTCGACAGGATACGACGCATGGACGAACGTGAGCTGTGAGAGCTGGTCGTGAACCGCCGTCGTGACAGCCTCGTGGTCGTGACCCAGCGGAACGCAGGCGTAGCTCCCACCGAAATCGAGGTATTCGACACCAGCGTCGTCGTACAGAAAGACGCCGTCACCCGCTTCGATTCGAATCGGTTTCTCCGAGTAGATGAATCCAGTCATTGTGTATCCGCCTCCAGCGTCTCCGACGCGATGTGCGTTGTGGTCTCTCCCAGCGCGGCGGGACTGACGTGTGTTCCCCCACCCGAGAGCGCATCAGTCACCGGGTGGTCGGCGTTCGCGTCGGCGACGATTGCCGTCTGTGCGCCGGTCGAGAGCGCCTCCTCGATTGCCATCACCTTCCGACCCATGAACCCCTCAGCGACTGATTCGAGTGTGTCCCACTCCGTCGGCGTCTCGACGCTTTCGAGGAGTGTCGAGTCGTCGTCAGGGTCCGACAGGATGCCGGGGACGTCTGTCAGGAACACCACGGTTGCATCCAGCGCACCGGCAATCGCCGCTGCAACCCCGTCAGCGTCGGTGTTGACCGCCACGACCTGTTGTTCGCCGTCTTCGTCACGCTCGTGTCCGGCCATCGGCGGACAGACGACCGGCGTGTATCCGTCTTCGAGGAGCGACTGGAGAATACTCGCATCCACCGTCTCCAGCCGGCCCGAGTGGTCGCCGCGACGAATCTTCTTCTTGCCGTTTTCCAGCACCCGCACGGCAGCTGTCCGGGGTCCAGTGAGGAGTCCGCCGTCGACCCCGGAAAGACCCACAGCGTCGACGCCCTGGGAGTGAAATCCGGCGACGAGTTCGGTGTTGAGGAGCCCGGGCAGGACCATCTCGAAGACGTCCATCGTCTCGCTGTCGGTGAACCGGCCGACGACGCCGTCGGGCGTCTCGACGTACTCCGGCGTCTTTCCGAACCGTTCGAGCGTCTCGTCGACCGCACTCGACCCGCCGTGGGTGACGACAACTCTGGTTCCGGATTCGACGAGCGATGCAACGTCTTCGAGCGCGCCCGCCGGGTCGACCGCACGAGCGCCCCCTATCTTGACGACAACAGTCGTCTCCTGTTCGTTCATGGTGCCCCCACAGGGTGAAGTCCACGGAAGTTCAGCCCTGCCGTCTCTTCGATGCCGAGTGCGACGTTCGCGGCGTGGACTGCCTGCCCCGCTGCGCCTTTCATCACGTTGTCGATGGCCGAGATGACCACGACGCGGCCGTTCGACGGGTCGAGCGCGAACCCGACCTCCGCGCGGTTCGTTCCCGCGACTGTCTTGGGTTCAGGATAGCGATAGACTCCGCCACCTCCGGCGACGATGTCGACGAACGGTTCGTCCTCGTAGCGCTCGCGGTACCAGCCCCAGAGGTCGCGTTTCGAGACCGGTTCGTCGGGAAAGACGTGCCACGTTGCGGATGCGCCACGAATCATATCGACAGCGTGGACGGAAAACGCCACGTCGAGTCCGAGAAACGCCGCAATCTCGGCCTCGTGGCGGTGTCCAGTCGGTGCGTAGGGCCGGACCACGCCGGAGCGCTCGGGGTGAGACGAGGCTTCGCCGCCGCCTGCACCACCCTCGCTGGAGCCGACTTTCACGTCGACGACTGGCTGCTGAGTGCCATCGACGAGTCCAGCGTCGACGAGCGGCAACAGGCCAAGAATCGTCGCTGTCGCGTTACAGCCACCCGTCGCAACGAGGTCCGCTCCGGGAAGCTCCTCACGGGTGAGTTCCACCAGCCCGTAGACGGCTGATTCGAGCAGTTCTGGGCGGCTGTGGCCGTCGTAGTACTCATCGTAGAGCGCCTCACTCGGCAGTCGAAAGTCCGCCGAAAGGTCGACAACCGTATCGGCACTATCCCAGAACCGGTCGATTTCGGCCATCGAGACGCCGTGTGGTGTTGCCGCAAACAGCACGTCCACGCTTTCGAGGTCGTCCGGAGTCGAAAACCGCAGGTCGAGGTCCCGAAGGTTGGGGTGTGCGTGACCGACAGTCCTGTTCGTCTTCGAGCGACTAGTCGCCTGAACGAGGCTGAACTCGGGGTGGTCTGCCAGCAACCGGAGGAGTTCGCCACCTGCGAACCCGCTCGCCCCAACCACGCTCGCCGTGTAGCTCACGACTCAATCACCCCCTCCCTCGGCTGTGTCCGGGGTCAGCGTCTCAGCCTCTGAGGTGGTCGATCCAGTACCGAATGCATCCGTCTTGGTATCGAGTGTCTCGGTCTCGGCACCAAGCGCGTCAGTCTCAGTCTCGAATGTCTCAGTTCCGGTATCAAGGGCGTCCGTCTCGGTATCGAATGTCTCCGCCTCCCCGCTGTTGGAGTCCGACTCGGCCGCCGCGACGACTGATTCGAGCCACTTGACGACTGCACCGGGAACGTCGACCGGGACAGTCTCGTTTAGCGCCTTGAACTCGACAGTGTGGTTGATCTCGTGGACGGTGTACTCCGTCGATTCACCGTCAGTACCGACCTCCATCAGGTCGACACCGAGGAGACCGCCACCGACCGCGTCGCTCGCCCTCGCCACGAGTTCGTGGACCTGGTCGTCTCCCTCGAATGCTGCCGTCTCGGCCCCCGCCGCTGCGTTGGTCACCCAGTGGTCAGACGAGCGAACCATTCCAGCGACTATCTCACCGTCGAGTGCAACGATACGGATGTCACGTCCGGGTTTGTCGACGAACTCCTGGACGTAGAAGACGCTGTGTTCGTAGTGTCCGAGCGTCGCCTTGTGTTCGAGAATCGCCTCGGCCGCCGACCGGGACTCGACTTTCGCAAGCAACCGACCCCACGAGCCGACGACCGGCTTCAACACACACGGATAGCCGAACGCCTCGACTGCTTCGAGCGCGGACTCTGGTGTGAACGCGACTGTCGTCTCCGGTGTCGGCACCCCTGCACGCTCCAGTGCGAGACTCGTCTGTACCTTGTCCGCACACACCTGTGCGGTCTCCGCGCTGTTGACGACCGGAATCCCGTACGCCTCGGCAAAGCGCGTGACGTACGTGCTCCGACTGGTTGCCAGACACCGGTCGACCAGCACGTCGACCTCCTCGAACGCCGACGGCGGCTCGGACAGTCCGAAACACTGGTCGCGGACGTCTATCTTCTCGACAGTGTGTCCGCGTTCGCGCAGTGCCGAGAGCAACAGCTTCTCGTCGTGGCGAATCCGCGAATACAGCAGCCCGACAGTCATTCCATTCATGGTTGGACGCGAACCCGACAGCACTCACTCACCCCAGTCCTGCTGCAGTTCGGGCGCTGTGTCCAGTTCGACCGGGTCCACGGCGAGCACCTCCAGCTCCGCACCGCAGGTTCCACAGTCGAGTATCTCTCCTTTCTCCAGGTCGTCGTACAGGGACAGTGAGCCCCCGCACTCGATGCATTCTGCCATTGTAGTTCTCTGTCGGCACTCTCTTGACTTAAGCCTTTTGAAAGTACCAAATTAATTTTAATATAGAGTGTGCACTAAAGAGGTTTTCAGGGCGTGTAGGCCGCGTATTCTGGTTCCAATGTCAGAATTATGTACTCATCCCCGGACGGGGATGGTCGTGGTCGTCGCGCTCGAATAGAGCCCTCAGACATAGCTCGACACCTCCTGCTGGCGTTTCTGGTGAGCATCTTCGAGCGCCTCGTGGGAGGCGACGAGTGTCTGGCGGTGGTCGTCGAGCGTCTGGTGGGCGCGTTCGAGGTGAGCAGTCATCGCCGGGGGTGCCGGACCCCCGCGCGAGTCACGCGTTGAGACGCTTCCTGCTGGGTTGAGCGCCTGTTCGAGAGCGGCGGAGTCGACCACTGTCGACAGCGGTTCGTCGAGCACAGTCTCTGCCGCAGCGGCGAGCATCTCGACTGTTGGCGTGTCGTTCGTCTCGGCCGTCGCCACGTCGTTTGTCTCGCCCACCGACGTGTCGTTCGCCTTGGTCATCGACGTGTCGTTCGTCTTCTTCTTGTACTGGGATCCAGCACGGGCGACAACTTCGTGAGCGGTCCGGAACGGAACACCCGCCCGTGCGAGCAGGTCCGCAACCCCGGTCGCCGTCGAGAAGCCCTCGCCTGCAGACGCTGCAAGTTTCGATTCGTTCCATTCGGCGGTCGACACCGCTCCAGCGGCGACGTCAGTTGCCTCAGTCACCGAGTCAATCGCATCCCACGCGTGGTGGGTCGCACGCTGCAGGTCGCGGTTGTACGCCCGCGGCAGTCCCTTCAGCGTCGTCAGCAGGCCGTTGAGAGCGCCAGTCGTATCGCCGGTCCGTCCCCGCACGAGTTCGAGCGTGTCCGGGTTTTTCTTCTGGGGCATGATGCTCGACGTCGAGGCGTACTCGTCGGCGAGGTCGAGATACCCACGGTTGGCGAAGAGGATGACGTCCTCGGCGAGTCCCGACAGCGTCGTCGCCAGCGTTGTGGTCGCAGCAGTCGTCTCGACCAGGAAATCACGTGCGGACGCGGCGTCAATCGCGTTCTCGACGAGTCCATCGAAGCCCAGCAGTTCCGCCGTCCGCTCGCGGTCGATGTCGAACGGTGTGCCAGCGAACGCCGCCCCTCCGAGCGGTGACTGATTGATGCGTTCGTAGGCTGACAGCAGGCGCTCGGTGTCGCGAGCGAGCGCGCTCTCGTACGAACACAGCCAGTGAGCGACGGTCGTCGGCTGTGCAGGCTGGAGATGGGTGTACCCCGGCATGATGGTCTCGCTGTGCTCGGCCGCCACGTCGAGAAACACCCCACGCGCGGCGAGTACCGTCTCGACTGTTGTGAGGATGTCCTCGCGGAGACGGTAGCGAAGACAGGCCGCAACCTCGTCGTTGCGCGACCGGGCGGTGTGCATCCGACCGCCTGCTGGTCCGACGCGGTCGATAACCGCCGTTTCGATGGCCTCGTGGACATCCTCGCCGTCGGCGAGCGCTTCATGACCTGCAGATTCGACATCGGCCAGCGCGGACAGAATCGCCCCGGCGTCCTCCTCGCTGATGATTCCCTGCTCTGTGAGCATGACGACGTGGGCCTGGTCGACGGCAAGGTCCGCCGCGAAGATGCGCTCGTCGGCAGCCAGCGAGGAGAGAAACTCCCGGGCAGGGCCGCCGCTGAAGCGCTCGCGGCGAATCACGCTCTCGTCGTCGTCGTGTGCGGTCATTCCTCAGTCGTGTGCGATTTCGGCAGGGTCCGTGGTGGTCGTCGATTCGTCGTCCGGTTCGTCGATGCTCTCGTCGCCCTCTGCATCAGAGAACGACGCGTTTGCCAGCCGCGACTGGAAGCCGTGGTACTTCGCTACGCCCGTCGCGTCGGCCTGTGTGATGCTCTCGGTGACGTCCGCGTTGTCGAAGGAGGCAGCACTCTCGCTGTAGGCTGCGTGCGGACTCTCACGGGCGACCGGGCGGCAGTGTCCGCCTTCGAGTTTGACGGTCACGTTTCCAGTGACACGTTTTTGCGTCTCTGCGATGAAGCCGTCAAGAGCGGCGACCAGCGGCGAGTCGACGAGTCCCTCGTAGGCTTTCTGTGCCCACTGCTGGTCGACCTGGGCTTTGAACTGGCGCTCTTCGGCTGTCAACACCAGCCCTTCGAGTGCCTCGTGTGCGGTCAACAGCACTGTCGCTGCCGGGTGTTCGTAGTTCTCGCGGACTTTCAGTCCGAGCATCCGGTCTTCCATCACGTCGGTCCGGCCGACGCCGTGTGCGCCCGCCTGCTCGTTCAGCGTCTCGATGAGCGACACCGGGTCGACCTCCTCGCCGTCGAGTGCGACCGGGTAGCCATCCTCGAAGGTGACGGTGACGAACTCCGCCTCTTTGCCGCTGGGGCTGGTCGTCCACTTGTAGATGTGGTCGTCGGGAATCGTCGCCGGGTCTTCGAGTTCGGACCCCTCGACAGCGCGACTCCAGAGGTTCGTATCGACGCTGTAGCGACCGCCCGAGCCACCCTCGACCGGCAGGTCGTGTTCCTCGGCATACTCCAGTTCCCACTCGCGCGTGAGCCCGAGTTCACGGATCGGCGCGATGACCTCGAGTGAGGACCCACGCCAGACCGTCTCGAAGCGGAGCTGGTCGTTCCCCTTCCCGGTGCAGCCGTGTGCAAGCGCGTTACAATCGTGTTCGAGCGCCACGTCCAGAATTGCGCTGGCGATGACCGGCCGGGCAAGCGCCGTTCCAAGTGGATAGCCCTGATAGGTGGCGTTGGCGGTCACCGACTGAAAGCACAGTTCGGCGAACGCTTCCCGCGCATCGACAACGTAGTGTTCGAGTCCGAGTGCGGCGGCGGTCTCGGCCGCCTCCGCGAACTCCGATTCTGGCTGGCCGACGTCGACGGTGACGCCGATAACTTCGTCGTAACCGTACTCCTCTTCGAGCAGCGGGACGCATACTGTGGTGTCGAGCCCACCTGAGAAGGCGAGCGCGACGCGGTTCGTGTCTGTCATTGTTGTGTTGTAGTGGTGTGGTTGTCAGCGGTGATGTGGTACTGAAAACCCGCCCGAACCCAGCGGGTGGGCGGGAGTTGCAGAACTGTACCGGTCGGAAGGATGAGTGAGTGTGGGCCTAACGGCCCGGTCGCGGTCGGACAACGAGTCGCTCGACGGACCCACTGGTGGCCAGAACGCCCGTACCAGCGGTGTGGGTCCGAATCATGTACTCTGTCTGTAGTTGCACGATGGTACTAATACCTGTCGTCTCATGCTGCCGGGCGAAAATCTCTCCTCCAGTATCAGCAGCCTTCGACCGGGTCGTCAGAGCGCCAGCCGTCGATAACATCCAGCAAGAGACCGGTATCGATGTCGTCACTGCGCCAGTCGTCGATCGC